>JAEZQV010000129.1 GCA_023441125.1 Bacillota bacterium | reverse complement strand
ATTAAACATTAAGCCATGAACAGGCACATCTTTGGGGATAAGAGGATTGCTGCGGATTTTGAGGACTACTTCCTCGACATTTTCCAGGGGATGGTGAAAATGGTCAATCCAACTCTCCATTTCCTTTTCAATCATTTTGATAGCCTCTGGCGATATGCCTCGCTCCAGCATCTTCCGGATAAGCTGGCCTGAATCAGTGGCAGCCATACCGCAATCCAAATGACCAATTACAACGATCTCTTTTACGCCGAGTTCGAAAATCCCGATTACCAGGCTGCGAATCGTTGCCTCAAAAGGACCGGTTATCGTATTGCCGGCATTTTTTATGACTTTTGCCTGGCCGCGCGATATCCCCATAGCGGGTTCCAGAAACTCTACCAGCCGCGTATCCATACAGGTAAAAATCGCCAATTGCCGCGATGGCAGTTTATTTTTCCCCGCCGACCAAGCTTCCATATCTTCATGCTGCAATTTGGCGACAAATTGTTTGTTTGCTTGTAAAATCTGCTCCAGTACATCCATTTTCATGCCCCCTTTACATATTATTTTCCGCTTCCACCGAAATGAAATTCCCGTATCAGGTGAGTCTGCCCTACAGCAATGGTAGTAAAAAAATCAGTCCCCGACACATTTTTATAATCACATTATAAACTCCGCTCTGTAGAATGTATAGTAGCCATACATCCTGTTCGCTAAGAAATACCAGTGCTGTTACCAAATTCCCGGCCCGGCTGCCCTTTTTCCAGGTATTTCTCCGGCCGGCACAGCATTAATTAGACAGATCAGCTTGTCCGGAATACCGTACACCCCTTATAATAATCCTATAGAAAGTTAATAACCAAGTCACCGCGAAACCGTACAATGCATCCGTTAATTTTACTGCCAAAAGGCTGGAGGCGTGAACTGTGAGTGAAGAACAGCAAACTGCCCGCATAGAACCCCGCATAAAATGGAGCAGGCGGCAAATCGGCTTGCTGATTGTTGCTGTAGTTTTTTTAGCGGGAACAGTTCTTTTTCAATTTGCCGCCGATAAAGTAAAAAAATCAGCAGAACAATCGCTGCTGGTACAGGCGAACGAAGCTGTCCACGGCCAGATCAAGGTGGACAGTATTGATTTATCCATCCTGGGCTATGTAGAGGCGAAAAAAGTGCAGGTGCTCGATACAGCCGGTAACCCGCTGGCCAAGATAGACCGGCTGCAGCTTCGTTATAACTGGACCGATTTGCTGAAAGGACAGCTGGGACCTCAGCTGATAAAAGACGTGACTGTGGATAAACCGGAATTGTGGGTAGCCTATCACCAGACCGGCTTAAACTGGGATGGCTTGCTGAAGACCTCAACGCAGGAACAGCCCGGTTTTTCCGGACTCGTACATGTAGCGGACGGCAAACTGCATCTGGCCACCGATTCCATGGCAAAAACGGTGGAGCAGTTGAACGGCAAACTGGATTTTCAGCAAGATAACCAGGTCGGTCTGTCTGCCACCGGCAAAATAGATCAGGCTGCCGTGAAACTGGACGGGCACTGGGGAAGTCCGGGCCCGTCGGAAGTGACCGTGGCAGCAGAACGAATGGATCTGGCCAAATTAGGGCTGACGGCAGCAGAGGACCCCATCCAGATAACCGCTGGCAGCCTTGATGAACTTACTGCCAAGATTGGCAAGGATACTGCCGCAGGAACAATAACACTGCAAACCTTAGCCGGACGCTTTTCCGGCGTTACCACCACCGGGGCTCTGTCCCTGACCCAGGGCAGCGCCGAATTTGTCAAACAGGGTGATGCCCTGCAGGTTAGCAATGGACAGGCTTTATACCAAGGCCAGGCCATTACGGCGGCCGGTCAGGTGCTGACATCCCCGGCCGGGGATAAGACACTGGACTTTGATGTCCAACTGCCGGCCGGAGACCCGGCCGTGCTGCTTTCCAGCCTGCAAGCCGGCGGAGTTCTGGCAGCGCAGGGAAAAGTAAGCGGTTCCGCATTGTCGCCGGTGCTGTCCGGTAATTTTACCCTGGGCAGGCTTACCTTCGGGACGATACAGGTCAGCGACATAAGCGGCACGTTCAACTATGCACAGCAAATGTTAAAACTGCTGACGGCTAGAGGCGCCGCTTTGGGTGGCTCTGTTGCCGCCAGCGGCGAAATCTATCCCGATACACAGCAGTACACTTTGTCTGTTTCCGGCACCGGCCTTGACACCTCCCAGCTTACGACCAAGGATGTCAAGGGCCCTCTGTCCCTTGCCGGCTCGGCAACCGGTTCTGCGGCGGCGGCAACGGTGCAGGGCAGCTTCACCATTTATAACGGCAATGCCTATGGCATAGATTTTCGAACCTTGACCGGCAACTTTATCAAGCGGGGTTCGGCGGAAGCCGAGGTCAGCAACCTGGCGGTAATGACAGACTTGGGAATTTTTTATCCTGAGCAGCTCAGCCAGACGATGATGGATAGGCTGCAGGAACACAACCTGCCGACAACCCGCGCGGAAATAAAAGAAAAAGTTACCGAAAAGGTAACTGGAAAAATACTGGAAAAGCTCTTTCGATGATGGTAATTGTCTCCGTTCCTCAGCATTCGGGCTGCCAGCGGCTGCCACAGATAGTATGTGTCTTCTTACTTAGGAAAAAGATTAACAAGCAGCGATAACATACCGGCAGCGATAAGCGGGCCGACGGCAATCCCTTGAAAAAAGGATATACCGACAATGGTGCCCAGAATAAGTGAAGTAATGGTATCCGGGGTCTCTTTAAAAAACAGTACTCCCTTACCGCCCACCCAGGCGGCAAATATACCCGTCAACACGGCTGCCAGACCTACCGGGCTGCTGATAGAGGCAGCCATATCACGGAATGTAATGCGGCCTGACGCAATTGGCGCCAGAATTGCCAATGTCAGAATGGTTATGCCAATGTTGATGGCCTTGCTTTCCAAGACGGCAAACCAGGAGTCGAAACCGAGCAGCTTTATCACTAATAATACCGCAGCGGCGACGGAAACCGACTGATTTTTGGCCAAAGCGGCAAGCACAAGCACGATTAGAATAGGTAGATTAGCAGACGACATTGCCTTGCATCTCCTTGCTTATTAACTAATCTTTAACTGTGAAGCATAGTCTAGGTCGTCCCTATCTCTTACCATCTCAACTACGTTTTTGGCTGCAAGAAAATCCATCTGTTTTATAGAATCAAAGGTATATGACCCAACATGCGCCGTGGCCACAAGATTATCCAGGTTGGCCTTAAGCAGGGGATCGTCGATAACCGGCTCGATATCAAAGACGTCTACGGCGGCCCCGGCTATCGTTTTGTTCTTGAGAGCGGCCAGAAGCGCGCCTTGATTGACAAGACCTGCGCGCGCAGTATTGATTACAAAGGCTGTAGGCTTCATGAGCGCAAATTCCGGTACATCCAACAGGCCCTTGGTTTGTTCGGTCAATGTGCAATGCAGGGTGATGAAGTCCGCCCCGGCAATTAACTCTTCTTTAGAACACAGCGTTATCCCGTTCGCGAAAAAATACGCCATATCAGGATGGCTGGTATGAGCGATCACCTTCATGCCAAAGCCTTGCGCCCGTTTTATGACGGCCTTGCCGATGCGCCCGACCCCAAGAACGCCGAGTGTTTTCCCCCAGATATCGCTGCTTACCGGACGAAACCAGTTATTCGTACGCAGCTGGGCATCAATAATATGCACTTTTCTTGCCACAGACAACATCAACGCAAATGTTAAATCGGCGACTGTCTCATACCCTGGCATGGCCGCCGTTGTTTTTATTTGCACGCCTGCTTTTTTCGCTGCCTGAATATCAATGTTTTCTATGCCAACTCCATGTCTTGATACCACTTTTAATTGCCGGCACTGTTCAAAGACTTTCCGGTTGATCTCATCGGAACTGGAATAAACAACAATAGCATCAAGCAGGTGCTCTTCATTTATTTTGATAATATCCGTCGCGCTCATGGCCTGTTGCCTGGGATTCCAGATAATATGCCAGCCATGCTCTGCAAAATAGCTGATAAGCTCTGCCCGGTGATTTATATCCAGTTGAGTGCCGAAAGCCTGTGAAGTTATTAACACTGTTTTCATATCCATCAACCCTTTCTGTCAGATGGCGAGTTGCTGCTATCAGGCGGTACAACGCCGTTGACTACATTGCGCGGCCATTCACCGTGAAGGACCCGGTCAATATTGTCCAGGGCTAAGGTGAGCATATTGCGGAAAGAGCCCAGTGTGACCCCGGCAATATGCGGCGTAATCAACAGCCGGTCCCGGGCTGCCGGCGGCAAATTCAACAGCGGATGAGTTGCCGGCGGCGGTTCGGGTGCTACCACATCAATAGCCGCGCCGGCAATATTACCCTTGGCCAGCATTTCCGCCAAGGCCTGCTGATCAACCACTTCACCGCGGGCAGTATTTATCAGTAAACTGTCCGGCGGCAGCAATCCCAGTTCATAGCGGCCAAGCATGTGCCGCGTTTCCTCTGTCAGCGGCACATGCACACTGACAATATCGCTTTGGGACAGTAATGCTGCCAACGGTTTGTATGCAATCCCCAATTCAGCTTCCAGCTCGCGTGATTGTCCCGAACGGCTGTAATAATATACTGTGGCCCCTAAAAGTCTGAGAATCCTGGCCGTTTGCCGGCCAATCGCCCCTAAGCCCACCAGACCGATGACACTGCCGGCAATCTCTTTTAGCCCGGCTCTGAACACAGCCTGCCGGACAGTACTGTACTGCCCGGCTTTTGTCTCCCGGTCCGTAACCAGAAGCTGCCGCTGCAGTGCGATAATTACCCCCACGGTAAACTCAGCAACCGAGTTGGCATTGGCTCCCGGCACATTGGCCACCGGCACGCCAAGCCCGGCGGCCGCTGTCACATCAATCAGGTCATAGCCGGCCCCGACCGTTTGAATAAGCTTTAGCTGGGAAATATGCTGCAGAGTATCGGCATTGATCACCGGAAAACTGGCAGGCACCAGCAGACAAGCGGCCTGTTGACAAGCGGCAATCAAATCAGCCGCATTGGCCGGGTTGACAAAACTGACATCCCACTGCGCCGGGATTTCCACCTTTGCAGCATCAAACCGCCATTGCGGCATAGCACTAACAAGCTTAGCCATACATATCCCTCTTCCTTATCCGTTTTTGCGGGCAATTGTCCGCATAGCGCCGGCAATGCGTTCCAGTCCCAGTTGGCAATCTTCGTAGGCTACGGCATAAGAGATTCGTATATGACCGTTGCCTTCCTGACCAAAAACCAGACCGTCAACAACGGCTACGCTGGCATTAGCCAGTAAATAATCGGCTACCTGGGCTGAAGTTACCTTTGGCAGCGTTATCCGGGGAAAAGCATAAAAAGCACCTTGGGGAACGGCCGGCATGGCAAGCTCCGGTATTTGCCGCAGCATAGCCAGCACCAGTTGCCGGCGCCGGGCAAACTCCCGGATCATGCTGTCAACACAGTCCTGGGGACCGGTCAAAGCGGCTGCCGCACCATGCTGCGCAAACGTACACAGGGAAAGCATAACATTCTGCTGGGCTCTCACAGCCGCACTGACGATTGGTTCCGGTGCGGCAATATAGCCTATCCGCCAGCCAGTCATGGCAAACGTTTTGGACAAGGTGCCGCAAATTACTGTCCTGTCCTTCATCCCGGGAAAACCGGCCGCAGAAACATAAGTGCTCTCGTAAACCATCTTGTCGTACGCTTCATCGGAAATGAGTATCAGGTCATTGTCTATGGCAAAAGCAGCTACTGCTTGCAGTTGTTCCGGTGTCCAGACACTGCCTGTCGGATTATGCGGGGAATTGACAAGGATGACTTTGGTCCTGGACGATAATGCCTTCCGGGCGGCGGCCAGATCATAAGTATAATTTTCTTGCGGCAGCAGGGGAACTTTTACAGAGACACCGCCGGCCAGCGTTATGCCTAAGGCAAAAGGACCAAAACCGGGGTCGGGGATAATTACCTCATCGCCGGCATTTAGTAAGCTGAGAAAGGTTAAGTACAGCGCTTCCTGCCCGCCGGCCGTTACCATAATTTCATTGTCCGCGTCATAGGCAAGGCCTTTGTCTGCTTGCAGCCGCATAGCTAGAGCGGTCCGTAAGGCCGGTAGACCATTATTCGGAGCATAGTGAACCTGCCCCCTGTCGAGTGCGGCTTTGGCCGCCTCTTTGATATGCGCCGGCGTATCAAAGTCCGGACGCCCAATTTCAAAATGAATGACTTTTTTTCCTTGCGCTTCCAGCTCATTGGCTTTTTGAAAAACCTTGCGAATTCCCGCAAAGGGAATCTGGGCAAACTTATTAGCGACCTGTACCATGTCGTAGAAACCTCCTTCTTTTCTCTGCTGACATTGTTTATCCCAGCACTGCTTGCTCAGCTAAGATGAGTGATTAGATACTAGCTCCATCCAAACTAAGTAGTAAAACCCGCAAAAATAAGAATGGCTTGTCGCTGAGAAACTAAAAGTGCCGGCTCAGTAATTTGTTCTGAG
>JAEZQV010000117.1 GCA_023441125.1 Bacillota bacterium | reverse complement strand
GCATAAAAGTGTTCCGCCAGTATACTAACCTCGGTATAGTCGTAGCATTTAAGCGGCAGATTGTAGTTGCCGGCGGCCACCTGCTGCGTCTCGCCGGTAAGCTCATTAAGCGGCGTAAATATTTTTTTCAGGTTGCGCATGGCCATCAGCACAGCCAGGCCCAATGCCAAAGCACAGCCAATGATAAAAATATTCCGGGTACTCTTTACCGGGGCAAAGGCCCTATCGGCATGCTGGGCCACCAGTACAGGCCAGCCGGTCGGCTGGGCCACGGCAACCGAAACCAGGTACTCGTCCGCGCCGCGCCGCAGGGTAATACTGCCGGTCTTGCTGCTTAAGGCATCCGCAACAAGCTGCCGGTCCAGGCTGCCCCGCTGGGACACCAGCTTTTTATCGGAGTGGCCAATGAAGGTTCCTTCGTTGTCCAGAATGGCTACCCAGCAATCGGGACTGACATTGCCCTTAGACGCAATCTCGTTTAATTTGCTGAGGTTGACATATCCCACAACCATACCCTGCCTGGTCGGTTTGGCAACAGTCAGCGTCGGCTGGCCGGTATGCTGGGAGATAAAGGTTGACGACCAGTTGGTCCGGCCTGTCTGCCGGGCCTTTGCAAAAAACGGCTGCCGGGATAAGTCCAGATGGGCATAACTGGGATTATAGGGGGCGGTAAACAGCGACTGGCCGTTGTTATCCAGAATATGAATTGCTTCCAGATAGGAATGACTGGCAAGAAGCGTGTTCAGGTAATTTTGCATTTGGGCATCATCCAGCCTGCCGCTATCCGTCATGGCTGCCGCCTGGCCAATTACGGCTTCAGCCGCTGAAAGAAAATCCTGGGTGCCGGCCGCCAAGCTGCCGGCTATCTGGGAATTATGCCGGATGATTTGTTCGCCCATGCTCCGGTACAGCAAGGTTACAGTGATAATACTAATGGCCAGGATGGGGATTGCTACCGCTACTATATAATTAAGGGTCATAACCGCCTTCAGACTGTGCCTACGCCTGTTCATACACATCACTTCGCTTTATTCACCGTACGTGACAAACTGACCGTCTTTTACCGTTACCATCCGGCATACGCGGCTAACATCGCCGGCGGCGTTAATGGTAAGTTCGCCGCGCAGTCCGGAAAATCGCCCCTGCGCGAGTATCGCTTTTTTGACCGCTTGCGGCTGCGTGCTGCCTGCCTGCCCAATCCCCGCCGCCAAAATCTGCACGGCCTCATAACTGTAGGCGGCAGCATAATTGGGCGGCATACCGAAACGCTCCTGATAGTTATGCACAAACTGACTGTAGGTTTGGCTGTTGTCATCCGGCGAAAACGAGCTGCTAAACAAACTCCCTTCCACCGCCTGTCCGCCATGCTGAATGAAATCGGCAGTCATAGCCCAGCTGCTGGAGAACAGCGGTACGGTTAGACCGGTTTTTCGCAGCCATTGGCCGAACATGGCCGCATCCACAGCCCCGGCCACGATGAGGACACCTGCCGGCCGGAACCCGGCCGCTTCATTGGCCAGGTTCTCATAGGCCACATTGCTGCCTGATATAAACGACAGGGTGCGGACAATTCTGCCGCCCAACTGCTGATAGCTGGCTGAAAAGGCTTTTACCCAGTTCTGGGTATATTCAGGATTGGAGCTATCGTAGATAATGGCCATGCGCTTAATGTTCAGCCGGTTAATCGCGGTGACCGCCTGGACTTCGGCCATAGCCCCGACCGGCGACATAACAGTTATCATCATATCATCCCGCCGGCTTAAAACATCGGCAGTGGCCGTCGGCGTAATAATCAATGCTTTGCCGCTGTCCACTACAGGCAGCGACGCCACCGCCGTAACACTGGTCATATGGCCGATGATGGCTGTCACACCGCTATCGATCAAGCCTTCATCAATGGAGCGGACAAGCGCCGGATCATTGTGATCATCCTTGACAATGAGTTCCACCTGCCGGCCGCCGATGCCGCCGGCCTTATTGAGTTCTTCAACCGCCAAAATAGCGCCGTTGCGGCCGGCCACGCCGATATCCGACTGACGGCCGGTCAGCCCGCCGACAAAACCGATTTTGTACGTCCACTGCAAGGTACAGGCGGCTATGATGGACAAAGCAATCAACAAGCCGATAAAACCAATAAGCTGACGGCGGTTTGCAGGTGTCACATTCTCCCTCCATCCGACTTTTATTTTAAGTAATATTTAGTCGCCGGGGGGATATTTTCCTTTATTTCCTGTTTTTATTTAAAGTATTTTACCCCGGCGGTAAACAGCTGCTGGTCTTTATTCCCCGGAATATTTACAGCCACATGGCTGCCAAGCCGCTCCGAGTGGCCCATTTTTCCCAGCACCCGCCCATCCGGACTGGTAATGGCCTCAATCGACTGGAACGAGCCGTTGGGGTTGAAAGCAATATCATACGTAGGCCGGCCGGCGAAATCAACATACTGGGTGGCAATCTGGCCGTTGGCCGCCAGCCGCTCTATTTCCCCGGCCGTGGCGTAAAAGCGGCCTTCGCCGTGGGAGGCCGGAATGACAAATACTTCGCCGGCCGCCACATTGCTCAGCCACGGCGACATGGTGGAAACCACTTTGGTATGCACCATGCAGGAAATGTGCCGGCCGATTTTATTGAAGGTCAGGGTCGGGCTGGTAGCGGTCAAATCGCGGATTTCACCGTAAGGAACCAAACCCAGTTTGATCAGCGCCTGAAAACCGTTACAAATACCCAGCATCAGCCCGTCGCGGCGCTGCAGGAGTTCGGTGACCGCCGCCTTCACCCGGGGATTGCGAAACATGGTGGCAATAAATTTGCCGGAGCCGTCCGGCTCGTCCCCGGCACTAAAACCACCGGGCAGCATGACAATTTGGGCAGCGGCGATACCTTTGGCCAGCGCGTCAATCGATTCTTCAATATGCGCCGATGTCAGGTTGCGAATCACCAGTATTTCCGGCAGGGCGCCGGCCTCGGCAAAGGCCTTGTACGAATCATACTCGCAGTTGGTACCGGGAAATACCGGAATAAGCACCCTGGGCTTAGCGATGCTGACTGCCGGACGGCGGCTGTTCCGGGTAGTATAATACGCAAAATTCTGGGGCTGACCGTCAATCAGGCTGGGTCTGGCGGGAAAGACGCCTTCCAGCGGCGCCTGCCAGGCTGCCAGCGCTTCCGCTAAAGTAATTTGCTGGTCACTCAGGCTGATAACCGGCTGAGCCGTAGTTCGTCCAATACACTGACAGTCAATCCCGGCAAAAGCCTGCGCAAGGTCCAGGTTGCCGGGCACCTCGATAATGAGTGAACCATAATCTGGGGCAAACAGCTCCGCTCCTTGGAGCTGGGCGATAAATTCTATACCGATCCGGTTGCCGAAAGTCATCTTTGTGACCGCCTCGGCGATACCGCCGAGTTTAACGCTATGAGCCGCCAGTACCCTACCTTCCCCGGCCAGCCGGTGGACACGGTCGTAAGCCGCTATGGCTGCGGCAAAGTCAGGCAGTTCATCCGCGCCGCGCCGCAGGTGCAGCAACACAACCTGGCTGCCGGGCTGCTTAAATTCCTGGGAGATAACCTGGCTGACATCCACCGGGGTAACGGCAAAAGCTACCAGGGTAGGCGGTACCGCTATATCATTAAAAGAGCCCGACATGCTGTCCTTGCCGCCAATGGCCGGAATACCCAGCTGCTGCTGGGCATGGAAGGCGCCCAATAATGCACTGAAGGGTTTGCCCCACTTTACGCTGTCTTCACCCAGCTTCTCAAAATATTCCTGCAAGGTCAGGCGGACTGTACGGAAATTGCCGCCCAGGGCCACCACCTTGGCAACGGCTTCCACAATGGCATATACGGCGCCATGGAACGGACTCCAGGCGGACAAAGCGGGATTGAAGCCATAGGTCATGATGGTGCCGGTTGTCGTCTTGCCGGCCAGCACCGGCAGCTTGGCAACCATGCCTTCGGCCGGAGTATCCTGATATTGTCCGCCGAAAGGCATCAGCACGGTGCCGGCACCAATGGTGCTGTCGAAACGCTCAACAAGTCCTTTCTGGCTGCCGATATTCAGGTTCTGAAGCATATCCAGCCACGCGGCCTTGAGGTTACGGCCATCGCGCTTGCCGGTTACAGTCGGTCCGGCAAAATAGCTTGCGGCGGCCGGAGCGGTTACGGCTACATTGGTATGCTGCTTAACGCCATTGGTATTCAAGAACTCGCGGCTAATGCTGACAATGGTCTTACCGCGCCATTCCATGGTAAGGCGTTTGTCACCGGTTACCTCGGCCACAATGGTTGCCTCCAGATTTTCTTCGTCGGCATGGCTGATAAAATTATGGGCAGCGGCGGCGGTAACAACCACCGCCATTCGCTCCTGCGATTCGGAAATAGCCAGTTCGGTGCCGTCCAGGCCTTCATATTTTTTAGGAACGGCGTCCAGATTAATGCGGAGGCCGTCCGTCAATTCACCGATGGCTACCGACACGCCGCCGGCGCCGAAATCATTGCAGCGTTTGATCATGGTACTGACTTCTGGTTTGCGGAACAAGCGCTGGATTTTGCGTTCCGTCGGCGGGTTGCCTTTTTGTACTTCGGCGCCGCAGCTCTCCAGGGATTCCTCGGTATGGGCCTTGGAGGAGCCGGTTGCGCCGCCGCAGCCGTCACGGCCGGTCCGTCCGCCTACCAAAATAACAACATCACCCGGCGCCGGTACAGCCCGGACGACATTCTCTTTGGGTGCAGCCGCCATAACCGCGCCAATCTCCATACGTTTGGCGATATAGCCCTGATCATAAATCTCGGCCACCTGGCCTGTTGCCAGACCAATTTGATTGCCGTAAGAACTATAGCCGGCGGCGGCACTGGTGGTAAGCTTGCGCTGCGGCAGTTTGCCGGGCAGCGTGGCTTCCAGGGCGGCCCGGGGGTCGCCGCTGCCGGTCACCCGCATGGCCTGATACACATAAGACCGGCCGGACAGCGGGTCCCGGATGCAGCCGCCCAGACAGGTGGCGGCGCCGCCAAACGGTTCAATTTCTGTCGGATGGTTGTGAGTCTCATTTTTAAACATAACCAGCCATTCTTCTGTCCGGCCCTCAATATCAGCCTGAACAACAATACTGCAGGCGTTAATTTCCTCCGACTCGTCCAAATCCTTGAGCTGGCCCCGCTTTTTCAACTCTTTCATTGCGGCAGTGGCAATATCCATGAGCGATATGTCCCGGCCGGCAGCTTTATCGCCATAGACATACTGCCGGGACATCTGGTAAGACTGCCAGGCGGCGGCAATCGGCCGGCTATACGGGCTATCCGCAATGTTAACCTCTTCAATCTTGGTGTGAAAGGTAGTATGGCGGCAATGATCGGACCAATAGGTGTCGATCACCTTTATCTCGGTCAGCGTCGGCTCCCGCCGTTCGGCGTCCCGGAAATAAGTCTGGCAAAAAGCCAGGTCCGCCAAACTCATTGCCAGGCCCCGCTCAGCTAAAAACCGGCTCAGTGCAGAGTTATCCAGACCGGTAAAGCCGGTCAGTACCGCAACGTCAGGCGGTACCTCGGCCGGCAGCTCCAGCGTCTGCGGTTTTTCCAGCAGGGCCTCCCGGGCCTCAATTGGATTAATGCAATAATTCTTGATTTTGGCGAGGTCTGCGGCGGAAATTTCCCCTGCGAGCACCAGCATTTTCGCAGTCCGAACGGCGGGACGCTCTTTTTGGGTTAGAATCTGCACAGACTGAGCCGCCCAATCGGCCCGTTGGTCGTACTGCCCCGGCAGATATTCCATGGCAAATACCCGTGTCCCGGCCGGCAGTTCAAGCTGCTCTTCAAATACGACATCAACCGGCGGTTCAGAAAAAATAGTATGCAGTGAAGCCGCAAACTCGGCTTCGCTTATGCCGCTGATATCATAACGGTGCAAAATACGCACACCCGTTAAACCGGCTATCCCCAGATGATGCTTTAAGTCCGAAAAAACGCCTGCGGCTTCTACGGCAAAACCGGGCTTCTTTTCCACAAATATACGGCGAACAGCGCTCAAAACAAATACCTCCTTAATATTACAGGCAGGAGTAGCTCCCATCCCTGAAATTCGTATAACCTACGGCTGGATATTATTATAATTATAATGAGTTGCCCAGAGAATGGCAAGGGTAGCAAAAAGCAGCCCTTTGCGTACGCCCTGAGCTGCTATAAGACATCTATGCACTTGCCTGATACTACATAAATAATTTTAATACTTTATACATAAGAGCACTGGTAACGGCACTAAAAGGAATTGTCAATATCCAGGCAAACAGCATCTGTTGGGCGACTCCCCAGCGCACAGCTGTAATCCGTTTGGAAGAACCGACTCCCATAATGGAACCGGATACTACATGGGTAGTACTTACCGGCAGATGAAGATTGGTAGCCGCAAATATGACCAGGGAAGAATTCAGGTCGGCCGCAAAGCCGCTGATGGGCTCAAGCTTGAATATTTTACCGCCCATTGTTTTAATAATTTTCCAGCCACCGGCTGCCGTTCCACAAGCCATGGCGGTGGCACAGGAAACTTTTACCCACAAGGGGACTTCCAGCGAGGATAGATGGCCTGAGCTTAAGAGCGCCAGCGTAATGATTCCCATTGCTTTCTGAGCATCATTGGACCCATGGGAAAAGGACATCATACTGGCTGACAGCAGCTGCATCTTCTTAAAGCGGGAATTAAGCTTACACGGCTCATGGCTGCGAAAAATCCACATCAGCGCAATCATAATCAGATAACCGCCGCCCATAGCCAGCACCGGCGACACTACCAGCGACAGAATAATTTTTTCGACGCCGACCACATTAATGGCATCTATGCCTGCGCCGACAGCTACCGCGCCGAGAACACCGCCAACCAGCGCATGGGAAGAACTGCTGGGAATGCCAAACCACCAGGTAATCAGATTCCACACGATGGCCCCAAACAGGGCTGAGATGATAACCGGCTGATTTACCAGTGAAGCGGCTTTGACAATATCACCGCCGATGGTTTTGGCCACCCCGGTACTGTACAGCGCGCCGGCGAAATTAAGAATGGCGGCCAGGACTACGGCGTACTGCGGTTCCAGAGCCCGGGTGGATACCGATGTGGCAATGGCGTTGGCCGTATCGTGAAAACCATTGATATAATCAAACGCCAGTGCAAAGAGAACCACAACATAGACCAGCGTAAAATCAGGCATACTTCACGATTACTCCCCTTAATAAACTAGCAATATCCTCACAGATATCCAGCGTTTCCTCAAGATGAAGCAAGATTTCCTTCCACTTGATAATCTCAATGGGATCATTACATTCTCGGAACAGTTTGGCCATTTCCTGGCGGTACAGCCTGTCGCCCAGCGCTTCGCACTCAATAATCCGGGCACAGCGTTCCTCCAGCTTGTCTCGCTGTTTTTTAATATCCGGCAGCAGGGAAAACGCCTTGTCGATCTGTTTGGCGCTTTTGCCGACCAGGACGGCCAGTTCGCGGGCGCCTTCCGAGGCGGTGCCGGCATTATAGAGTTCCATCCGTTCAATCGTTCCCTGAATGCAATCAATCACATCATCCAGCTTATGGGCGATACTGTAGATATCCTCGCGGTCAAGCGGTGTGATAAATGTCTTGTGCAGCAGGCCGACAATCTTGGCAGTATTGGTGTCAGCCGTTTTTTCGAGTTCGTCGATTTGCAGCATTAACTCGGATAGGGATGAGTCACAGTCTCTATTTAGTGCCTCTTGCAATACATCAGCCGCATCACGAATAATTTTAGTGTTTTCCAGCAGGTAACCGTAAAATTTTTCTTCGCGCGGCTTTAAGCCAAATCCCATACTTAGCCTCCTCAATTTGTCGGATTCAAACTGATTATAGCATATCCCCGCACTCTTTGTTAACCAATTGTAAAGAAATGTTAAGATTCGGTTAATTTGTCATTACCTATTATGATCTAGCTACAAGGATAATACCGCCCAGGATCAGCACCAGTCCGCCCAACCGGAGTGGACCGATGGGTTCGTGAAAAAGAAAGTAAGAAGCAATAAAAACCAGGATATAGCCCAGACTGATAAGCGGATAAGCATAACTCAGTTCCACCGAGCGCAGGGCATAAATCCACAGCAGGGTGCTTACACCATAGAGAGCCAGTCCGGCACTGATCGGCCAGGCTGCTATTGCTTTCGCCAGCAGCGAGCCGCTATCCGGAATGCGCATAGCGCCGTATTTGAAGGCAATTTGTCCGCCAGCTCCCAGCAGCACAGATATCAATATTATATAGATCGCGTTCACACCGACACCATCCTATTCGCATTACAAGCCCTGACCGCAGAGGACAGAGCCGCTATCTGGTAGTATATTCCCTCTGCCCGCAGGTATTCCTGCCAATCGGCGGGAAAATAATGCCGGCAGATTTTCCGCTATTGGTGTTGCCGGCCGGGAGTGTCCGGCCGGCCGCTTGACGTCAGGCGCTTTGTCGTCTATTGTTAAGATTAGCCACTGTTGTCCAAGGAGGTTACCTGCCTGTGTATTCTGGCCGCATTGTTGAAATAGATGCATTCCGGGGTATCGCCATCATGCTCATGATTATTTTTCATACGGTATTTGACTTAGCGTATTTTTATAACTGGACGGTTGATTATCTTAACGGGTTCTGGTATTACCAGGGCAAGTTTGCGGCCATCCTGTTCATGCTGGTTTCCGGTCTGAGCAGTTCATTAAGTAAAAATCCGCTGCGCCGCGGTCTCATGATCATGGGGGCCGGCCTTGCCATCACCGCCATAACCTATATTTTTAATCCGGCCGTGTATATCCGGTTCGGAATCCTGCATCTGCTGGGAGCCGGCATGCTGCTGGCCCCGCTACTGGTCCGGCTCACTCCGCTGCCGCTTATGCTGACAGGCAGCTTGCTGCTCGTCAGCGGCAAATTTGTGACGCCGGCGGCTGTAACCACGTCCATGCTGATCCCGCTGGGCCTGCCTCCGTCCGACTTTGCCTCCCTTGATTATTATCCGCTCATCCCCTGGCTCGGTTTTGTCGTCTATGGGCTGGCGGCAGGCAAGCTGCTGTACCCAACCCGGCAGCCGCGCTGGCCGAATAGCGGCCAAAACAGCACCATAAACCTGCTGGCCTGGCTGGGACGCCGGTCACTGTTTATTTATCTTATGCATCAACCTATCCTCCTGACCGTATTATACTCAATTCATACGTTTTTATTTTGATTTGAGAACGGATTTTCCGGTTCTGCCTCGCAATGAATTCCATTATATGCTAAAATTAAAGTAAATATATACGCCGGAATGCCAACTGGCGTGGTTAGGCCGGCTGCCGGCGGTCAGGTAATCAGCAGCAAAATGAACATTATAAAAAGGAGATCGCTATGATTAAATGTCTGTACTGCGGTTACGAGTGCCCGGACACGGCGCTACTATGCCCGAACTGCGGCAAAGCCATTATCAGACCGGCAGTGGACCGGCCGCCGACGTTTGAGGATATTAAAGAAGCGCTTCGCCAGGAGCAGGCCGGGGTTCCCAAAGAAAAATTACTCTCGCAAAAACAAATTGTCTTAGCGGCGTGTCTGGTTTTATTGCTGGCTTTGCTGCTCATTTATAAAGTCTTCTAAGCTATCAGGGAGATGATTGCCATGAAACGGTATAAACAATTGGTCCTGGCATTGATGATTTTGTGCCTGACGGCAGCGGCTGTCCCGGCATACGCGATAACCCCCCTGAAGGTTGCCGTTTTGCCGGTAATGAATACTGCCAAATACAGGTATCCCGAGGATCTTGGCGTAATTCAAAACACACTGATAAAACCTTTTAAATATCCATATTATACTTTGCTGCCGCTGGCCGCAGTCGACGACACTGTTAAACAGTTTTTACAGGCAAACAAAGGCCGCAAATGTTCCGATCAGCAGGTCATGGCCGAACTGGCCGCTAAACTGTCGGCCGATCTCGTGGTGGTTGCCGAATTATCCCAGCTCCGGCTGGACAGGATGTATTCCTATAATTACGATGACACTTATATACGTTCGGATGTAGCTTTAACGGCCTATGCTTATTCGGCCCTCACCCAAAAATATGACCGAATTAAAGTGACCAAAGCGGAAATTGAAGACGAAAGCGTTGATACCAATGCACCGGCCATTTTGCAGGATCTTACCGAGCAAATTTTAGTCAAATTGCCTTATAAACGCATTCCGATTTCCCCGTAAGCGGGCTTGTCACGTATAACCACTTATGCGGCGGCTGCAGGATGATAAAACAGATCCGTGTCTGTCATCCTTTCAGTCCGCCGCATTTTCTGGTTTGTAATTAATTGAAGAAGCCTATTTTTTTGCCGGCAAAATAACCGGAAAATAGCGACACAAAAAATACTGACGATCTGATAATGTCTTCAAGACCCGCCAATACTTCCATCCCCTTTCTTGCCTAGTTGTCTTAGGGCCGAGCCGATGGCAAAGCCTGAAATAAAGAGACTGAGGAGCAGATACACACAAAGGGTATTGGTCCAGCCATAATTCTGAAACAGTATGGATGCCTTACAGGAAGTAACAAAGCTGATAAACCAGGCACAGACGGACAACAGCAGACAACTGAGCAGCTTTGGCGGCACTACAATAACCGAACGTTCCTGGTGTACTCCCTGGTTGGCTACCGACAGAGTGGAAAAAATGGCCACCGCCCATAAGGAAAGTCTGGGACCGATATCAAAGAAAAAGGCTTGACTGTCAAGCAGCACCCATTTGCTCGTGGCCTCGACAACAAACAGCAATACGGCCAGACTGCCCGGGGCCAAAATTAAGTTAGGCATCTTTCACCTCTTTTCCGGATTGCTTGAGTACTGTTCTACGGTACATAATATGGCCATTTAGCCCCGGTGGTGATAGTACCATAATTTTTTTACGATAACTGGCTAGTATAAAAACGGTTGCCCGGGAGTCCTATCCCGGGCAACCGTTTTTCTAAAATTAATTTTATTGCTTTTCACCCCTAAGCATTTCATCAATAGCCTGGGCCGCCTTTTTGCCGGCTCCCATGGCCAGAATTACGGTGGCAGCGCCGGTTACGGCGTCGCCGCCGGCATAGACACGCTCCCGGCTGGTGAGGCCGGTTTCCTCGTCGGCGACAATACATTGCCATTTATTAACGTCCAGCCCCTGGGTGGTTGAGGATATGAGCGGGTTAGGCGAAGTGCCCAGCGACATGATCACGGTGTCTACCGCCAGGACAAACTCGGAGCCCGGCATTGCGACCGGTTTTCTCCGGCCGGAGCCATCGGGTTCACCCAGTTCCATGCGGACGCACTGCAAACCGCTTACCCAACCCTTGTCATCGATCAGTATCTCACGCGGGTTGGTCAGCACATCAAAAATTATGCCTTCTTCCCTGGCATGGTGTACTTCTTCGACACGGGCCGGCAATTCAGCCTCCGAACGGCGATAGACAATGTGGGTCTCGGCCCCCAGGCGGGCTGCAGTTCTGGCAGCGTCCATGGCCACATTGCCACCGCCGACAACAGCCACTTTTTTACCCACTTTAATCGGTGTCGAATACTCCGCCTTAAAGGCTTTCATAAGATTATTGCGGGTTAAAAACTCATTAGCCGAAAATACACCATTGGCGTTTTCGCCGGCAATACCCATAAACTTGGGCAGTCCGGCGCCGGAGCCGATAAATACGGCGTCGAAGCCTTCTTCATTCAGCAGTTGGTCGATGGTAAGGGTTTTGCCGATAACCACATTGGTTTCAATGTTGACGCCCATTTTTTCAAGGTTGGCAATCTCACTTTTTACAACGGTATCTTTGGGCAGCCTAAACTCAGGTATGCCATATACTAAAACACCGCCCGGCTCGTGCAATGCTTCAAAAATAGTGACGCTGTAGCCCTTGCGGGCCAGGTCGCCGGCACAGGTCAATCCGGCCGGTCCGCTGCCAATGACAGCCACTTTCTTGCCGTTAAGGGGTTCGGCCACTGCCGTGCTGATCTGATTTTCCCGGGCCCAGTCGGCGACAAACCGTTCCAGTTTGCCAATGGCCACGGCCTCCCCCTTAATGCCGAGAATGCACTTGCCTTCACACTGGCTTTCCTGCGGGCAAACCCGGCCGCATACGGCCGGCAGGGCGCTGGCTTGGGCAATGACCCGGGCCGCTTCGGCGATTTTTCCCTGCTTCACATGACCGATAAACGCGGGAATATCAATCGCTACCGGGCAGTTACCGACACATCTGGCATTCTTGCACTGTAAGCAGCGGGCCGCTTCCGCCACGGCTTCTGCCAATGAATAACCCAGGCACACCTCGTCAAAATTGGTTACACGTTCCCGGGGGCATTGCTCCCGTACCGGCACTCTTACTGCTTTGCTCATTGCGGCTTACCTCCGCAGCAGCCACCGGCATGACTGCCTTTCTCCAGGGCCAGCAGATAGCGGCCTTCTTCCGATTTATACATCGCCTGCCGGCGCATAGCTTCATCAAAATCGACCAGATGACCGTCAAACTCGGGACCATCAACACAGGCAAACTTTATAGCGCCGCCGACCGATACACGGCAGGCGCCGCACATGCCGGTCCCGTCGACCATGATCGGGTTAAGGCTGATGGTCGTCTTAATGTTATATTCTTTGGTTAACCTGGCCACAAATTTCATCATAATCATAGGGCCGATGGCAATAACATGGTCATAGCGGCGGCCACTGTCAACCAGTTCCTTTAACACATCGGTGACAAGTCCTTGGCGGCTGTAAGAGCCGTCGTCGGTGGTGACGTACACACTAGCCCCCAGTGCCTTCATTTCCTCTTCCAGGATGACAAAGTCACGGGACCGGGCGCCGATGATTACATCTACCTGAACACCGCGCTGCTGCAGCCACTTTACCTGGGGATATACCGGAGCCGCGCCCACGCCGCCGGCAACAAACACCAGACGCTGACGCTGCAGCAGTTCAATATCTTCATGAATAAATTCCGAGGCTTCCCCCAGCGGTCCGGCAAAATCACTGAAATAATCCCCCGGCTGGTAAAGCGCCATCTCGCTGGTTGACTGCCCTAAGGTCTGAAACACAATGGTAACTGTGCCCCTGGCAGCATCATAATCGCAGATGGTGAGGGGAATCCGCTCGCCCTTTTCATCCATTTTCACTATGACAAACTGACCCGGGTTGGCCGATTTAGCCACCCGGGGCGCGGCTACATCCAGCAGATAAATTTGTGGTGCCAATTGCCGTTTCGCGACTATCTGGTACATCTAATCTCCCCTTCTTATTTCGACTTTTTATGACAAAAATACACCATGAGAATTATATCACAACTTCCCACCGGATGGGAATAGGTAAGCCGCAGCCTAAGCAGGCTGCGGCTTACAGGTTAAACCCTGATGATCTGATAACGGTTTACGGTACTGCCGGCAGATGCTGCTGCCGTTTGCTGAAAGGTGAAGCCGGGGTTTAACAGGTTAACAAAAGTGGCCAGCCATTCATTATACAGGCTTTTCATTATTTTGCCGTCGGCCCCGGCCCGTTTCCAGTTAGGTTCCTGCAGGCAAACCGCACTTTCCCAAACCATTTTATCCGGAGTATTTTCGATTACGGCATCGGCCTGGTCACAAGGCATGCCGTTCAGGTAGTAATCATTAACAGTTTTATACAGTCCGGGCGCACTGGCTGTATCGTATTTTCCCTGGCCGTCGGCGTGACGGGCCAGGCGGGCGCCATGCTCACGAAAGGCCTTGCGGGCCACATCCAGGGCAGCATCGCCGCAGTTGTCAATCAGCGCCTGCACAAAGGCGGCTTCTCGGCTTTCAGCAATATTAATCTGCCGCTGCAGCCAGCCATGAATATTGCTTTGATCGATATGCTCCGTTAAATCGGTGTCCGGCAAAGGTTCACCATAGCTTTGCCAGGCCTGGGCCCGCGCTTCCTCGGCCGTACCGCCGCAAAGACCGTCGGCGGCCTCATACAGCAGCTGCTCCCGCTCAATAACATAACGGATTTTGGTGTATAACCAGTAATGAATCGGTGCTAAAAAGGCGCTCATCGGTTCATCCCCCTTTATTTGTTAGCCGGCACTACCTTGTTTAAGGCAGCGATCAGTTCCGGTAAATTAAGTCCATGGATCTCAGCAGCCTGCGCAACAGGCTCGCCGGCGGAAGACGGGCAGCCCAGGCAGCCCATGCCGAAAGAACGGAACACCGGAATGGTCTGCGGGTAAACCCGGATAATATCACTAATCACACTGTCGCGGGTAATAGGATCGCCGAATACCAAATCCCCTTCGGTCAAACCGCCGGGCAAAGGCACGATTTTATCCCCGGCATCGGACTGTGCTGCCTGCGGCTCGGTGGCGGCGCTCTTTTCCCCGTAGAATTCGGCGAACACATCGGTTTTAAATTTCTCAAAACCAATCCGCTCAATGAATTGGCCGATGCGTTCAATGTCGGCATGCTGTTGATAGTAGCGCATGACAATATCGATGATCCTCAGGGTGTCTTCATAATGCAAACTCTCAATCAGTTTATCGGCCAAACGCGGGTGGGAACCGGCGCTGCCGCCCACATAGACATCCCAGCCGGCCTCGGTGCCAATAACGCCAACGTCCTTGACAACCGATTCGCCGCAGGAGTTCGGGCAGGCCGATACTCCCATTTTAATCCTGCTGGGCATTTCCTTTTTGATATAGCGCCGGTCCAGTTCCAGGCCCAGCTTGATGCTGTCCTGTTTGCCGCGCTTACAAAAGGCGTTGCCCGGACATATTTTAACGCTGCGGACACAGTTGGCAAACCCCAGCGCCGGCTGCATGCCCAGTTCTGCCCAAATGGGTTCAATATCCTCGGCCTTAAGACCGGTAATCATAATCCGTTGAGCCGAAGTCAGTTTCATGGTACCGCCGTATTTTCTGGTTACATCCACGTACTTTTGCATTAAGTCCGGTTTGATGAAGCCACCGGGCAGATGGGGGGTTATGGCATACGTACGTTTGCCTTCGCGTATTTTTTGCAGGTTTGCTCCTTTGGGCAGCATGCTGCCACCTCCTAATTTTGTATTGATATTTTCCGCAATGCCAGATTAATTAATTAGGCTCGCCGTCCCGGCGGGCTGTTTCATAAATGGTGTCCATATACTTAATCAACGGATTAAGTTTAACAATGGTATGGGCGCCTTTCATCCAAACCTGCTGACGAAACACCTCAATAATTTCTTCGCGGCTGGCGCCGTGATTCAGGGCTTTCAGCAATTCCAGCCTGGCCCGGACATCGTCGTCGCCGTAGACGGCGGTAGCCAGGGCAATCAGATACCGGTACTTCAGGGGAATGACTCCCTCGCTCCAGATCAGGTGATGATACTCACTGATCAGTTTCTGCATATCTTCGCCCAAATCAGCTGCGCCCATACCGCAAGGCGGCACAAAGCCAAACTGTTTCTTAAACTCGGAAATCATTTGCTGTTTATCAAAATTAGCCATTACGCTGTCACCTTCCTGCTGTATCTTTGATTATATTGTAATACAGTTTTTTCTCCCATTCATTGGCAGCCGTCACAGTCCGCCGTGATGTTTATCACAGGCTACTGTTTAAATATCTGTACATAGTTTGCCGCTGTCCGGCTGAAACTAAACTGCAAAACAGCATAAGGAGGCAATTGGCATGAACACATTACAGTTTTGCGAAAACAATGTAAAGCACGAAGGCATGGAGGAGCTGGTGGAAAAATGCCGGGCAGAACTAAGAAATACCGCGGTATCGGTGGAACCCTGCCTGGGTGAGTGCGGCGACTGTGCCGAAATGTATATTGCCAAGGTCAATGACAGCTTAGTCACGGGTGACACTACCCACTATCTCTATGAGGAAATCGCCAATCTGCTGGAATAAATAAAATACAAGGGGGAGGGCCGCGACTCCTAAAACTTATACTCCTGGCAAACTAAAAGAGCCGTCTTCCGCTGATCACAGCGAAAGACGGCTAATCAATTCACAGGGTATGCTTAAAAACCAAGCCTATGTCAAAATCTGCTGATTTACTGCACGACACCCAGCCAAGTCCAGTAGGTCAGTACCATGACACTCATCACAACGGCAGCCAGCATGCTCATGACCGCCCCGGTCCTGATGATTTCGTTGGAAGTTACATGGCCTGTGCCAATGGCAATCGCGTTCGGCATGTTGCTGACAGGCAACAGATACTGATGCTGCATGTTCATACCTAAAATGAGCGCAAACGTCAGCGGGTTGGCGCCAATGGCGACGGCATGGGCGATAACTATGGGGG
>JAEZQV010000017.1 GCA_023441125.1 Bacillota bacterium | reverse complement strand
GTGTTCAAGGGGTAAAGCAACTGACGGCCAATCTCAAGCTGATGTTTAATCTGGGCGGGAACTGCCTCGTTAACCAGCATGCCGACAACAACGGCACCGCCGCGCTGCTGCGGGACGAAAGCCTGCTGGAGTTTCTGGTCGTCAGCGAACACTTCCTGACCCCCAGCGCCAAATTTGCCGATATTCTGCTGCCGGCCGACAATATGTATGAACGGGATGATATTGTTACTCCCTGGGGCTATGGTGATTATGTCCTGTTTATGAATAAGGCCGTGGACACTATTTTTGAATGCCGCAACGGCTACGACTGGATCAGCGACCTGGCCGGACGGCTAGGCATTAAGGAACAATTTACCGAGGGCCGGACACTGGACGACTGGCTGCGGTACCTGGTGGACGAGACGGCCAAAAAAAATCCCGGCTTCTACTCCTATGAAGAGTTTAAGGCAAAGGGCATATACCGCTGGCAATACCCCGATTCCTCCATCGCGTTTCAAAAGCAAATCGAAGATCCCGCCAATAACCCGTTTCCCACTCCATCCGGCAAGATCGAGATATTTTCACAGCGCTTATGGAATAGGAAACAACCGGCGGAGATTCCCGCGATACCCAAGTATGTAAAAGCCTGGGAGGGACCGGAGGATCCATTGCGTGAACAATTCCCGCTGCAATGCATCGGCCATCATTACAAGCGGCGTGTCCACTCTATTTTTGACAATACCGGCTGGATGGAAGAGGCCGGGCCGCAGGTAGTCTGGGTAAACACCCGGGACGCCGCAGCCCGGGGCCTGAAAGACGGCGAAATTGTTAAAGTATATAATGAACGCGGCATTATTGCCCTGCCGGTTAAAATTACGCCGCGGATTATGCCGGGGGTGGCGTCGGTGCCGCAAGGAGCCTGGTGGACACCGGATGACCAGGGGATTGACCGGCGCGGCAGCATCAATACGCTGACTAAATATCACCCTACCCCTTTGGCGTTCGGCAATGCCACCCATACCAATCTGGTGGAGATCAGCAAATTATAGGGAGGGAAGTGGCAACATGGCCAAGCAATTAGCCTTTTATGTGGAGCAGAAGCATTGTGTAGGCTGCAAGACCTGCCAGGTGGCCTGCAAGGATAAACATGATTTAAAAATCGGCCAGCTGTTTCGGCGGGTGTCGGAAACGGCAGGCGGCGACTTTCAGATAAAAGGTTCGACAGTTATTCCGGCGGTATATGCTTATTGGACGTCAATCAGCTGCAATCACTGCCAAAAACCGGTATGCGTCGCGAATTGCCCGGTAGGGGCCATTCAAAAACAAGCCGACGACGGTATTGTTGTTATTGATCAGGAGAAGTGTGTGGGCTGCCGCATATGTGTAAAAAGTTGCCCTTATGGTGCGCCGCAATATAACAAAGAAACCAGAAAGGCCGGGAAATGCGACTTTTGCCGGGATGAACTGGCCGCCGGCCGTCCGCCGGCCTGCGTTGCTTCCTGCCCGCTGCGTGCGCTTGATTTTGGTCCGCTCGCCGTATTGCAGCAAAAATATGGCAAGGTCAATGAGACCCAAGGTCTGCCGCCTGCCGGCCAAACCCAACCGGCCCTGGTTATTGGGCCGCACCGCGACGCCTTGTAGACGGCTGGCCGGGCAGCCGGCGATGTTGATCAAGGCTGCTCCGGGCGCTTGGCTATGTTGGCAATGGCGGCTGCGTCAGCGATAAGCCAATGCTTTGTCAGGCTGGCTAATTCACGGTAGAAGCCGGATTTGGCAGCTTGCCTTATGTCATCGCATAAGGCCGGCACCCATTGGCTGATATGCTCGGATAAAAAGCAGCTTTGTCCGGACACATAGCTATTTATTTGGTTTGTATGGATAACAGCCGGTTTGGAAGCTTGCTGGCACAACCAGGCCATAAACTCCAGCTCTAAGCTTAGATGGTCGTCCGGTTCCAGGCGACTTTGCCTGCTTGCCAGTCCAAAGCTTCTGTAAAAGGCGCGTACCGCCAGTGTATGCTCGCCGTATAACAGCTTTTCTGCGGAGCGGTGTACCGATTCCCAGGGCGGCGCCAATACATGCCCGGGACCAACAAACAGACTGTTAAAATCAGTTTGCAGCCGCCGCTGATAGCCGGCAAGATCTTTCAGCGCGGAGGCCAATTCAGCTTGCAGCCGTTGTACAGCCGTATATACTTCACTATGTACGGCTGTGCCGACGGGGACATGCTTTTTGGCCACGGCAAGGAGCGTCCGGTCTGCCGCCAGGGTCTGTAATAACGGGGTCTCCGGACAGGCTTTATACAAGCGGGCTAATAAGGCGTAAATAAATTTGCGCTCATGTAGCCAGGCGGCTGACAGTTCATTATCCATGAACATCCTCCTTACGATAAAATGTCGGCAACAGGACAAGGGGAAGAAACGATAACAAGCGGTATACGTTTGCTGCGGCAGGAGTGGTGATAGCGATGAAATATGATCAGTCCCTATGGACGCTGTTTCAAAATAGTAACTTGTCGCGGCGCCAGTTTATCCAGGCTTGCTGTGCCTTGGCCGGAATGCTGGGATTGCCGCCGGCGATGCTGCCGGCAGTGGTTGCCGGCGCGGAAATAAAGCCGCTGATCCCGGTAATCTGGCTGCATGGACAGGAATGTACAGGCTGTTCCGCAGCGTTTATGGCGGCGTATGAGCCGTCCTTCGCCAGCGTTATTCTGAATGCGGTAAGACTTGAGTATCATAGTTTGCTTGCCGCCGCCGCCGGGGTGGCATTAGACCAGAACCGGGAACAGATCATGCGGGAATTTGGCGGTAAATACCTGCTGGTGACCGAAGGGGCGGTTCCCGGCGGCGCCGGCGATTCTTTCTGCTCGGTTGGCGGCGTTCCTTATGTGGAAATGCTGCAGAGGGCTGCTCAGCAGGCTGCCGCTGTGGTGGCCGTGGGGTCCTGTGCAGCCTGGGGCGGGATTCAGGCCGCACAGCCCAATCCTACCCGGGCGGTGGCCACGCAGCAGGTGCTAGCCGGCAAACCGGTTGTTAATATTCCGGGCTGTCCGCCTATTCCCGAAGTGATAGCCGCCGTCGTCTTTCAGTACAGTTTGTTTGGTCAGTTGCCGGCTAGAGACAGCAAGGGCAGGCCCGCCCGCTTCTATGCCAGAACGGTGCATGCGACTTGTCCCCGCAAACCGTTTTTTACGGCCGGTCAATTTGCGGAGCAGCATGACGACAGGGGCGCTCAGGCCGGCTGGTGCCTTTACAAGCTGGGGTGCCGCGGCCCGGCGACCTTTAACGCTTGCACCGCTGTAGGCTGGTGGCAGGGACTGGCCAGCCCGGTCAGAGCCGGTTCCCCCTGTATTGGCTGCAGTACGGCAGCCTTTTGGGATGATGGCTCCTTTAGCGGGCAGGATGTTTAATTCAGGAGCACGTTAAGCACTGGCAAGGTGCGTTTAACTAAAGAACCATTAGCATAGCAGCGGCTAATGGTTCTTTAGTGCAAAAAACTGTTGCAGACAGAGTCAGGCGCGGTGTTTCTCCAGCAGCCGGGAATAAATGTCTTCCACCAGATTCAGACCGCCGGTATAGCCTGTATAGGTTCGTTTTAAGATCAGGCGGTCAATAATGGGCAAAGCGGCGCTGACATGCAGGCCATTGATATCCTTGGCAATATCCACCTCCCAGGAACTGGCGAGCAGCAGCGGCGTGGTCAGGGGCTTGGAGGCGGTTATTCCGTCTATGATTTCGCCGCCATCCTGGGTAAAGGTTACGTCAGAGGCGATGCCCGGCGCCAGCTCCTGAAAGTATCCGGCAATGGCCGCCTGGTATTC
>JAEZQV010000490.1 GCA_023441125.1 Bacillota bacterium | reverse complement strand
AACGCTGCTGGTGATTGCCCACAGGTTATCCACCATTACCCGGGCCGACCGGATTGTCGTGCTGGACCGCGGGCGGATCGTACAGGCCGGCACCCAGGCCGAGCTTTTGGCCGGCTGCGCTCTGTACCGGCAAATGTGGGCGGCCCATACGGGGGCCAGAAACTGGGCTGCCGGCCGGGAACAGGGAGGTGGCAGACTTGTTTCACGCGGTTAAAAGGCTGATCGCCTGGACCGGACCTTACCGGCGGCGCTTATATCTGGGTTTTGTCTACTCATTTTTTTATAATCTGTTCACAGCTCTGCCTGTGCTGGGGGCCGTTTACGGTCTGAACCTGATTCTGGCCGACCGGCAGGGCCGCTTCACCCTGACAACGAACGGGGCGTTTTATATGCTGGGCTTTATGCTCCTGACGGTGGCCGGCCGATTCTGGTTCGGCTATCTGCGGGCCGTTGCCCAGGAAAGCATTGGCTATGAACTGGCGGCTAAGCAGCGCATCGCCATCGGCGAAGTTTTAAAGCGGGTCTCCCTGGGCTTTTTTAACCGGCAGGACACCGGTGAAATCACGGCGGCCGTCACCACCGACTTATCCTTTATGGAACTGTTCGCCATGAAGATGATCGATCTCACTGTAAACGGCTACATCAGCGCCCTGGCCATCTTGGTTTGCCTGCTGTTTTACAATGAGACGGTAGTCCTGATCGCGCTGGCCGGGCTGTTGGGGTCGGCCTGGTCGCTGCAGCTATTAGGCAGCAAAAGCAAAGCCAATGCGCCGGTGCATTTGGCCGCGCAAAGCCGCCTGGCGGCGGCCGTCATCGAATATGTCCGGGGCATGGCGGTCGTCAAAGCCTTCAAACAGGCCGGCGCGGCCCGGGAAGGTATTCGCGCCGCCTGCCGGAGCAGCAAAACCATTAATACCAAAATTGAAAAAAATTATGTTCCTTATAATTGTCTTCACCTGTTTTGCCTGAAGACGGCCACAGTGGCCATTATGCTGGCGGCGGCGCTCCTTACGCTGCAGGGCGATATGACGGTGCCGACATTTTTGCTGGTGGCTATTTTCTCTTTCAGTATCTTCGATCCGGTCAGGCCGCTGAATGAAGGGACCCATATCCTGGAGACCCTTGATCAGACGCTGGACAAACTGCGCTCTATTACCACGGCCGAATACATTGACAAAGACGGCCGGGATATGGCCCTGCCCGCCTATGATATTGAATTTAGGAACGTGACCTTTGCCTATGAAGCGCGGCCTGTCTTACGAGCGGTGTCCTTCAGGATTCCGGCCAATACGACAACCGCCATTGTCGGCCCGTCAGGCGGCGGCAAATCGACCATCTGCAGTCTGATAGCCCGCTTTTATGATGTGCAGCAGGGCAGTGTGCTAATTGGCGGTGTCAACGTGAAGGACCTGACCTGTGACAGCCTGATGAAGCATATCAGCATGGTTTTTCAGAAAGTCTATTTATTTCACGACACGGTGCTGAATAATATTCGTTTCGGCAAGCCGACGGCCAGTTGGGAAGAAGTGACGGCGGCGGCCCGGCAAGCCTGCTGTCATGAGTTTATCTCCAAACTGCCTCAGGGGTATGAAACGGTGATCGGCGAGGGCGGCTCCACGCTGTCCGGCGGGGAAAAGCAGCGCATTTCCATTGCCAGGGCCATCTTAAAAGATGCGCCGATCGTCATTCTGGACGAGGCCACCGCCAGCGTGGACCCGGAGAATGAGCACATGATCCAGCAGGCCATTGGCGCATTGGTACAGGGCAAAACTATGATCATCATCGCCCACCGGCTGGCTACCATTCAAAACGCCGATCAGATTCTTGTCGTTGACGAGGGCCGCATTGTTCAGCACGGGACTCATGCCGACCTCAGCCGGCAGGAAGGCGTGTACCGGCGCTTTCTGGCGGTCCGGCAGGCTGCCGAGGGGTGGCGGCTGGGGAAATATGCCACTTAAACCATAACGCGCTGTGGTACCATTTCACGCAGTTGTTGCCTGGATGTCTGGATTGCAAAAAAAAAATGCTGTTTGCCTCCTCTAGGCAAACAGCATTTTTCGTAGATCTTCGTAAAATGGAAAGGGTTGCCAATCATAACAAGATCCGCTATAATAATATAAATGAAAATGATTATCAGTATCTTTGACGGGAGGATTATACTATGGCTGCAGGGGAAATACCAGGCTTCAAGTTAAGGACCTGATTACGTTAGGGATAGCAACATCAATTTAATTTAGAAAAAGAAACTGTGAGGTGTAAAAGGATGCAGCATTTGGAAACGGTTGTCCGGCAGGAAGCTTCCGGCAGTTTGGGTGCAGATAAAAGCCGCTGCTCCTTCCTGATTGGCAGAAAAAAAAGTTTACAGAACGCAGATCCCCGAATAAAAATTATCATGTCCCTGGTGCTTGGCACCATGCTTATTTTTACTGCCCAGAAAATTACCATGCATGCGTTTTGTCTGACGGCTTTTGTGATACTGCTGCTTTCCGGCCAGCATAGGACCGGCACAAAATTTCTGCTGGCGTATGCTTTCTGTTTACTCCTGGATGGTATTACCGCCTTTGCCGGTGCGGCAAGCTTGCGGGCTGTTATAGGAATCCTTATTTACAGCTTTATGAAGTTTATTCCCGTAATTATGCTGGGAAGCTGGCTGGCGGTCACCATCAAGGTAAACGAATTTATGGCCGCTTTGGAACAAATGCGGCTGCCGAAAACGGTGATAATACCGCTGGCGGTACTGTTACGGTTTTTGCCTACGGTAAAGGAGGAATTGGGATACATTCAGGACACTATGAAAATGCGCAACATCGAGTTATCTTGCCGGGGGATATTGTTGCAGCCGGTCAGAACCATGGAGTACATCCTAGTGCCACTACTGATGCGAAGCATTAAAGTGGCCGATGAACTGTCGGCGGCAGCGCTGACACGGGGAATTGACGGCGAGAACAAAAGAACCTCCCTGCAGGAGGTGCGGATTCTATTGTCCGATGGGGTGATTGCCGTCGGCGTTATTATAGTGGCCGCGGCACTCTGGTATCTTGACAAAAACGTGTTTCCCGGCCTGGCAATGGGAGGGCTGGGGGCGTGATCAAAATAAAAAATGTAAATTTCAGTTATAACGATAATCAAGCTGAAAGCCTTTCAGACATTAATTTGCAGGTTAAAAAAGGAGAATTCATTTTGCTGTGCGGCCGGAGCGGTTGCGGCAAGACCACCGTTACCAGGCTGCTGAACGGCCTGATTCCGCATTTTTATGAAGGGACTTTACACGGGGAATCGCTGATTGACGGAAAGAGTATCCGTGATATGAAGCTGCACCAGCTCGCCCGGCTGGTTGGCTCGGTATTCCAGGACCCGCGTTCGCAGTTCTTTACGGTGGATACCACCTCGGAAATTGCCTTTGCCTGCGAAAATATGGGTGTGCCCAGAGAGGAAATGCTCCAGCGGCTTAAATATACGGTGGCGGTTATGAAAATTGAGCAACTGCTGGAAAGGAGCTTATTCAAATTATCCAGTGGCGAGAAACAG
>JAEZQV010000108.1 GCA_023441125.1 Bacillota bacterium | reverse complement strand
TTTCCCGGGTACTGCTGCCTGCTCCCGGGCAGGCCAGCACTTGATAACCCGCCAGGTTCAGCATGCGCTTAAGTTCTGCCAGATCATTACTGCCATTATAATAACCGATTGTGCACCCCAGCAAATTGACGGTGTCCTGTTGAACACACCTTGCCTGCCTAAGCGGCAGCTGCGCCAAGTAGGCCTGGGCGGCAGCACGATAGCCGGCGCCAAACCCACCGATAAGGCCGCCGCTGTCTATACATACTACCGGGCAAGGCATATCCGCCTGTCTGGCAATACCGGCGATATCATCACCGATCAGGCTGACCGAACAGCTGTTTTCAACAAGAATAACTGATGGACAGGTCTGATTGCGTATAGTTTGCAAAGTTTCCAGCAAACATTCTTCCGTCCCATAAACCACAGCGTGATTATCAGCCTGCGTGCAGAAAAACTGCGGCCCAATGGCCGGACACTGTTTTTCCAGATAACGGAGTGCATAATAATAGCACCACATTGGCCCATTGGCTACTAATACCGCATCAGGAATCCCGGCAAAAAAGGCCGCCGCCCCGGTCAGGGCGCAGGCGTCCACCAGTGTGCGCGTATCTTTCCATTGTTCCTTACACATACACAAGCCCTCCCCGCCGGTCATGCCGCTCGGCCAGTTGCACCAGCCTGGTCATCAGAGTCATGATCCCGCCAACGCCGGCCAGCGGCAATAACGGCAAAAAAAGCTGTTTTTTCCGGGTATCGGCTAATTCATGGGTAGTAACAAGGATATCCGCCGTCGCTAAGATCGCTTCCGCAGCGGCATCATTCCGGGCCAGACTGGCAATTTCCGTACACCGGCTCAGTTCCCGGCGCAAATTATCCGCTTGCTCTGCTGTAAGCATTTCGTCCAGAACAATGATCCCGGTCAAGTTTATCCGGTATAAGGCACATAATTCCAGAAACAGTGCCGGATCAAAGTAATGCGTGGGGCGGCCAAGGCACAAAACGGTTTGTTTCTCAGCCAGCACGGCACTGCACCGGTCAATATGCCGGTCTAAACGCTGCTTCTCCATTTTTATCACTATGGCCGCTTCGTCTTCCTGTCTGAGAAAGCGGCCTAGATTTGTCAGCCACCGTATCGTCGCCTGCCACCCTGCCGGATAATCGCTGTCAAAAAAGGGCACGTCAATCAATTCATCCAGCTCTTGTCCCAATTTGCGAATCCAGGCGTAAGACTGCCTGATCCCACTGAGAGGAACGGTCATCACGGTAAACGGTACCCGCCTGATATCCTCCAGGGAGGCAAAAGCCGGAAAATGGGAATATACCTTTAAACCAAAATAGGCGAGCATGCGCTTGATCTCCTGCACGTCCGCCCCGTTGGGCCCCCCGCGGTCACCTAATAAAGTAACCATATTAACCAGCTTCGGCTGCCAAACCATAAACCGTTCCGCCAGTATCTTACCGGCATGATAAAACCCCGTGTAATAGTCACCATCCAGATAGCCATAACAAGGCACCGCCATAACCGGTATCCCCAGGGCCTGCTCGGCTTCACCGGCTACAGCAGCGGTATCGTCGCCGATAACGCCGGCAACACAGGAATTAGCAATTAAAATATATTTGGGCTTGTATTCTGCCGCCACATAGTCAATACATTCTCTTAAGAGTCCGGCGCCGCCAAAAATAGAATGTTCCTCCCGCAAACCGGTTATTACCAGCGGAGCCGAATACTGTTCCGGACTAAATTGCTGTTCGGCCAATGAGCGGAAATGCATCCCCAGCTCCATTTCCCTGCCGATATGGCCACACGCTTTGGGACTATGATAAATGACCACAGCACCTTCATTATGCGCTACAGCGCGCCAGACCCCCGGCATAGTGCAGCTATAGCCCCGTTTGCGGATGGGCGTCGCCCGTTTATTCATCACCATAGGCCAGCACCAGCTCCTCTAATTCGGCAAAGGCCATGGGGGTAGGCACATCCGCCGCTGAATTCTCGCTAATAAAAGCGGCTAACTGACGGTAAATAGCCGCCTGCCGCGAATTGGCCGCAAATTCGATGACCGTCTTGCGATGGATCTCTGCTTTATTGACAATCGGTTCCCGCGGTATATAAGCCACCAGGCTGGTACTCAGCCTGTGGGCAAATTCGGCCAGTAAAGCCTGCTCATTGGCTATGCCCCGGCTGTTGCCAATAATGCCGCCCAGCCGCACCGGCCCCCGGGCGGCATACCGCGCAATTCCCTTGGCGATATTATTGGCGGCATACAAAGACATCAGTTCTCCGGAAGAAACAATATAAATATCGGTTGCATAGCCCTCCCGGATAGGCACGGCAAACCCGCCGCACACAACATCACCCAGCACATCATAAAGGATAATGGCTTCCTCCGGCATAGCCTGCAACGCTTTCAGCTTTTCCAAAGCCACAATAATGCCGCGCCCGGCGCAGCCTACTCCCGGCTCAGGTCCGCCGGCCTCCACACACTGTACACCACCAAAACCACTATGGACAATTTGTTCCGCCTGCAGCTCGTCCCCGTATTTTTTCACCATATCCAGGACAGTCTGTGAACAGACCTGGCCCAATAACAGCCGGGTGGAATCATTTTTAGGATCACAGCCTATCTGGCAGACCTGATAGCCGTTTGCCGCCCAGGCTGCCGACACATTAGCCGCCGTTGTTGATTTGCCAATACCGCCTTTACCATAAAAAGCAATTTTTTTCTGCATCATAATCTCTCCCGTAGTCCATCCCATTATAACAATACATATTTCCCCTGTTGCTCACCGCAGCGCTTAGGGTTGTGCGCCCAGCTTTTTGAGCATGGTCTTAGCCGCAGCAACGGCTTCCTGGGTTTGTTTGTCAACCGGCACATTAGCCAGTAAACTCTTATAAGCAGCAATGGCTTCCTCTTTGCGCTCCAGCCGCTGGTAGCAGACGCCCTTCACAAGATAAGCACCGGCATGTTTAGGCTGCAAAACCGTAACCTGCTCTAAGGCACCGATACCCAGTTCATATTGCCCCGTATAGTAATAACATACTCCCTGCCGGAAGCGGGCATCGATATTGCCCGGCTCTATTTCCAGAATAATTGCGTAGTCAGCCAGCGCCGGCTCATACTGTTTCGTTTCAAGATAGAGCAGCCCCCGCGCTGCATAGGCCGGTACATTTTGGGGCTTAAGCTGGATCGCCTGCGTATAATCAGCGATTGCCAGTTCAGGCTGATTGTCGCTTCTGTAGGCGTTTCCCCTGTCCAGATACGCGGCAGCATCCTGGGGATTGGCCGTAATGGCCCGGGTATACACACTGATTCGTTTTTGATTGGTCTCAGCAGTGCTTTTTTTGTCTGCAGCCGAAGCGGCAGCTACACAGGTTAGCAACCATATAGCGATAAGCATAACAGTGCATTTTTTCAAACCAGACACCTCTCCTTGCCATGAACTATTTGAACCTGAAACATAAAATCCCGATTACTGTGTAATCGGGGAAGAGTATTGCCAGAACCAAATAAAAACTCCTGATGTATCACCAGGAGTTAAATTTAGCAAGCCAACACCGCATGCCGGGAGCTCCCGGCCAGTCAGCGCAGCTGTAATCTCCTCCCCATCACTCGTGGGTGCAACGGCGATTTTCAGACAGGCAGTTCTCCTGGCTCCGGATCATAGCTCACCCAAACCTTCCCAGGATTCTCATCCCAGTGGCATATCCTTGAGTTCACTCCCCATTACAGTGGCGGGACCGCGCCGGTGTTGCACCGGTCTTCCCTATTAAGCCCTATAGGCACCTATCTCAATTGATTATGAAATTATGGCTATAATTATATTCAACTTATCACTATTTACCTTTTCTGTCAATATATTCATTCGTCTGACAACTTATTGTAAAGCGCAAATCCGTAGTAAGGGCCGGAATAAAAGAAAAAGGAGCGGGGGCACTGAGCCCCGCAAACATGAAGGAGGTTTAGAAGAAGAATGTATAAAGAAACGATCATGTCCTAGCGGACACAGGCTGTGATGAAAATAGCGTCACAGTCTACTTTTTTTCCCCCTATGTGAAATACTATCAGAAACCAGAAAGTGCGGCGTGTTTTGCGGTAACTTGA
>JAEZQV010000470.1 GCA_023441125.1 Bacillota bacterium | reverse complement strand
ACCTCTGGGTGCCTCTGCGGTCTGGAACGGATGGTGCCCTGGCGCTTGGCCTGTTAAGGGTTATAATTAACGACAAACTTTATGACGAGGAATTTGTCGCCACTTGGACAACAGGCTTTGCCGAATTGACCGCTTACGTCCAGGCCTTTACCCCGCAGTTTGTAGAAACAATTACCCAGGTGCCGGCGGAAACTGTAATTAATCTGGCCAGGGAAATTGCCGCTGCCAACCATGCGACGATCAGGACCTATACCGGTCTGGAATACTCTAACAGCGGCGTGCAGACCATCCGTGCCGTCTATATTCTCTGGGCTATTACCGGCAACTTGGATGTTCCCGGCGGGTTATCTATCAATCTGCCGCCGCAATTACCTTTTGATAAGCCAAAGTTTCCGCGGCCGCACGCCAGACTTCCCATAGGCGCTGAAGAATATCCGCTGTGCTATCAGCTAACAGGCTGCGCCCAATTCATGGAATTTCCCAAAGCCGTACTGACAGGCAACCCCTACCCGATTAAGGGACTATTAAACTGCGGTGCCTCAATACTAACTTCCTATCCCGATACGGAGCTCTGGGAAAAGACGCTTAATCACCTGGAGTTCTTTGCGGTAATTGACCGGTTTATGACGCGGGACGCACTTTTTGCCGATGTGGTGCTGCCGGCAACAACCTACTTTGAGAATACTTCCTATCAATTATATCCCGGCTATGTCAGGCTGCGTCAGCCGGTAATAGCCCCGGTCGGGGAGGCACGCAACGATTTGTTTATTTTGGCGGCCATTGCCAAACGCCTGGGTTACGGCCACCTATACCCCCAAAATGAAGAAGAACTGCTGCAACGTGCCTTTGCCCGCAAGCCCGAACTGCTGGAAGAATTGCGCAGCAAGCCTGAAGGCGTTGCTATCCCTGTACCGGCACGACAGTATAAAAAATATGCGTTGGGAGTTCTTCGCCCCGACGGCCAACCCGGCTTTAATACGCCGTCCGGCAAGCTTGAAATTACCTCGCAGCTGCTGTCGGACTTTGGCTATGACCCGTTGCCGGTCTATACCGAACCTACGGAAGGGCCGTTAGGCAGTCCCGATGTATTCAGACAGTTCCCCCTGATTTTAAATACCGGAACCCGTATCCAATCGACCTTCCGCTCCCAGCACTTAAATATTCTTGGTCTCTTAAAGCACCAGCCTCACCCCGAAATCCTTATTCATCCCAGTGATGCAGCGCCAAGAGGTATATCAGACGGCGATAAGGTCCTTTTGAGTTCGCCCCGCGGCCAAGCTCCCTTCTATGCCCGTGTTACCGAGATTATACCGCCTGGTGAAATCGAAAGCAACGCGGGCGGCGGCGGCATTATACAGGCCCCGGCCTGGCGTGAAGCCAACCCCAACAGCGTAACGGACTTTACCAACCGTGACCCAATTTCCGGCTTTCCGGTCTTTAAAGCGCTGCTATGCCAAGTCAGAAGAGCAAACACCTAATGGCTGCTGCGGCTAAAAGGAGGTCTCACTATGCATAAAGAAGATCAAATGACGCCACTGGCACGCAGGCAGGCGCTTGCCAATAACCAGCAAGCGGATCGAATGCCTATTGCGCTGGCGTATGGCTGTGCAGCCGGCGATCTGCTCGGGCTAAAATACAGTCAGTGGCGGGAAGAACCCGAGCTGCGTGCCAAAGTAATTCTGCATGCTTATCGCGAATTAGGCTATGACAATGTGGCCACACAGTATGACACCGATGCGCTGGTGGGATTGTTCGGCGGCGAACTCTTTATTAGCGACATCGGTCCCAATTCGGTTAAACGTCCGCCGGTTGCCGATTTAAACGATCTGAGCAGCCTTAACCTTGACTTGGTCTGTTCAAAAAAAGATTATACGTTTCAGCATACTTATGAAGTGTTTCACCGGCTGCAGGCAGCAGCCGGCGATGAAGTCGGCGCCATCGGTGTCGGCATGGAAGGCCCCTTTACCCTGGCAGCCCGTTTTGCCGGCGCCGCAAACCTGCTTCGGGCTATCTACCGCAACCCGGAACAAGCACATAAAATTATAGATTTGCCGCCGATGTATTAATTAAAGTTCATACGCTCTTCCTCAAGGAAGGCAGCTCGGTAGCCACAATGGACCCGGTTGCCTCAGGTACCATGCTGAGCCGCACAACATATCAGCAATTTGCCAAACCATATACCGCCTATGTTTTCGCGGAACTCAGCAAGGTACGTCCTGCCGGTATCTTGCTCCATATTTGCGGCAATACAGCGAAAACGCTGGCCGACATGGCCGCCACCGGTTGCAGCGCCATTAGTGTCGACAATGCGGTTGACCTGGAAACGGCTAAAAAACTCATCGGTACCAAAGTGCATCTGGTAGGAAATTTGCCGCCTGTCGATGTACTTCGCTTCGGTACCTTGGAAGCGATTGATAGAGGCATACGTCTATGTTTCCGCAAAGCGTATGACAGCCCCAAGGGCTTCACGCTCGGTACAGGCTGCGCAGTTTCGATCGGTACTCCAGCAGAAAACCTGTACCAGTATATGAAAACGGCACGGGAATGTGCCAAAATACAGGCAAACACGCCTGCAGCGCAACTGTCAGCAGCTGCTTTTGACAAAAAGGCTACTTAAAATTAAAAAAGGAAGGTACCCCGCGTGCTACCAGCAGGGGTACCTTCCTTCAATTCTTTTTTTACATTAACGGGGGCATTTTCAAAGCCGGATGCTGCTTCTCTTCCAGGAAGGGCAATATTTCTTCCTCGGTGGTGCCAACCGTTTCGTCGGCAATTTTGTCGATAAAGTCGGCGCCCAGACCAAGGAGGGCAGCCCGTTCAACTATTTCCTCTTTCAGGTACTCCTTCAGCTCTTTCGGCATCCAGACCACCCGTCCCAGGCCGCCGTCGGCCGGGATGAACTTGGAGCTTACAATATAGCGGCGGCCAATGCCCATGAAGCCGGGAGTCTGTACACCGCCGCCGCAGGTGCCGGCCAGTGTGGAGAAGGTCATGCCGCAGGGGGTTTCGCCGGAATGTTCACGGGTGGTGATCATCACGCCATTGGTCATTGGCAGCACGGCGATAATGGCTTCGAAACAGCCGCAGGAAGTCATGGGCTTATCCATCAGCGTGTACAGATTGACTTCGTCCAGCGTGCGGTTGGAGGCCGTATGCAGGAAATGATTCAGGTTCTGCCACATGCCTTTTTCGTCGTCGAGGCACTCGCCCTTTGCAATCGGCTGGTTGGGACCGGTCGGCGTAATTTCGTTGGAAGCCTTGGCGTCCAGCCAGCTTACCGCACCGCACAGACCAACCCGCTCGGGGGAAACAATGCAGACATGATTGGGTGCGAACGACTGGCACAGGGTGCAGGAATAAAACGTATCGACCGACTCGTCGGTAAGGCCTTTCAGGCGGGCATCGCGGGCCTGGTACTTCTCGCGGGCAAGGGCGATTTTTTCTTCAATCACTTTGGCATCGGTAATCAGCGTTACCTGTACCCGGTCGACAATGGCCGGATAATCGGATTTGAATTTGGCAATTAAGAGTTCACCGTAATGACGGATTTTAAAGCCGGCAGCCTGCGCGCCTTTACTAATCCTGAGCCAGCACAAATCGCGCTGGGCGACATGCCAGAGACCCTCACCGTAATTGATGAAATAATGGATGCGGCGTTCCAGCACCCCTTCAAAGTCTTCCTGCATTTTGCGGCCGTAGATATCCACCATAATGCCTAACGGGAACACACTGCCTTCCGGCATTTCATCAATCTCCGGCCCGATAACCTCAATTTTGCCGTCCTCGACCTGCTCGGCGCCGCACATCCGCACAAGCTCAAAGCCCGGTGAACGGCCGCCGCCGAATTCGACCCAGGCCTCTTTTTTCCGGATGGTTTCACCTTCAAAAGCCGGGCCAACGGTAATGGGCACAGGGATATCCACAATTTTGAGTTTGATGCCGCGCAGTTCCAAAGCCAACTTGACGATTTTGTCATAATCCGGCTGCGGCTCCAGGAGACCGGGGATGGTAAGCTCCGGCGGCAAGGCCTGGTCGGTGACGATGGGGAAGCCCATGAACAGCGCCCCGGCGCCGATGGCCACGGTAACAGCGTCCAGTTCTCCCAAAGCAATAACGAAAGCGGGCACCCGGCGCTTTTGATAGTCCAGCATTTGCTCACGGGCGCCTTTAGGGACGCCGCCAAAGGCCAGACCGGCCCGGGCCGCGAAATTCACGGCATGAATAATCTGGGTGAATTTGCCCAGCGGGAAAGTCAGGTAATCGACCCCGACTTTGATATTTTCGGCGATACATTGCTCAATAATGTCGTTAACCAGCATAACCAGTATGCCTTTGGACTGCAAGTCCTTAATGAGGGCGGCGCCGGCTTTGGCGTCTTTGGCCTTACCGGTAACAACGGCTACGCCGGGAATTGTGCCGTCAACCAGAGGCACACCGAATTTGCGCAGAATGGGGTCAGGCAAAAAACCGGTATAAGGTGGTTCATCCGGTTTGGCTCCGCCAACATAGCGCAAGGCTTCAATGATTTCACCGGCATACAAGGTAGCTTCCCCCGACAGCAGGGCATTGCCTAATTCTGGTTCAGGGCGCAGGTTGTTTTCTTTAATTCTCTTTAAAACAGGAACAATATCACCTAAAGTTGTTACTTCCTCACCGCTCAGGGCGGTAATCATCGGCAGCTTATACGCCGTGTCAGGATACTTTACCGGTGCTTCGGCACCGTGTTTCTCGATGGCTTCAGTAAGGAGTTTTTCCGCAACACTTACCGCAGTTGTCGCTCCCTGGTACGCCAGTTCACAGATTTGCTTCGACATGAGCATGCCTCCTTCAGGAGTACGTTATTTTTTTTACATTCTCTTACTATTCTAGCATTCCCGGCATATTCCTGCAAAAATCAGGAATTCCTAGAAAATAATGAATGTTTATATTAGCCAATAAAGATTATCTTTAGATATGCCCTTGTCTGACGGCCAAACTTTTCTCATTCAATACTTCGCGCGGACTTGTGGGGCGTAATTACCAAGGAAGGCTTAGTGGTGTCAGGCTGAGGCCTTCCCGGTATTTGGGCTGATTCGCCATGCTGCTTTTGCAACTCCGCCAACTGCCCCTGTTGCAAAGCGCGCATCGGACAGGCACTTACACAGGCAGGCTGTTCCCCCCGTGTAAGAAGCTCGGCGCAAAAGTCGCACTTGATTACTTTCTGCACCGCAGGGTCATATTGCAGCGCTCCATAGGGACAAGCCGCCATACACCGGCGGCAGCCGGTGCATGGCGCGGGATTGATAGCTACAATTCCATTTTCCGGCTGTTTAGTAATGGCGCCGGCCGGACAGCTGGCGACGCAAAGCGGTTTGCCGCAGTGATTGCAGGCTAACGACAACCAATAGGCGTACACGTCATTGTCAACTCCCTGGCCGGTTTGCCGGTAGCCGCCGCCGGCAAATTCATGCACGGTACGGAACCATGTTCCCGGCGGCAGCTGATTTTTCTCCCGGCAGGCGATCTGGCAGGTTGCGCAGCCAATGCACCGGTCCTGGCGAAAATAAAAGCCGATTTGGCCGTTCATTGCGTATCCTCCTCCCACTTGGCCACTTCCACCAGATTGGTATGCTGGGGATTGCCGAAGGCCAGTGGTGTTGGCTGGTATTTGGTCAGCGTGTTGATAGCACCGCGCCGGTCTATTCCCCCGGCATCCGGCGTCCACCAGGCTCCCTGGGGTACGGCAACCACGCCGGCTCTGATGCGTGGTGTTACTTTGACGGTAATTACCGCTTCCCCCCGGTCGTTAAAGACCCTGGCTTTATCGCCGCTACGCAGCCCCCGCGCTCCGGCATCCGCGGAATTCAGCCACATTTCCTGCGGGACGGCTTCCTCCAGCACGGCAATATTCTCAAACGTGGAATGCACCCGGCGTTTGGAATGATAACCAATACACTGCAGGGGAAACCTGCTTGTCATTGGATCTGCCGGCCCCTCCCAGGCAGGCAGGTACTTGGGAATAGCCGGAATAACCGGATTACTCAGTTCCCAGAGCCGCGGAGAAAAAATCTCAATCTTGCCGGAGGGGGTGGCAAACGGGTTGGCCGCCACGTCCCGGATTTGCCGTTCATAAGCAATAATTGGCCTGGCAGGCTTTATTTTATAGATGCCGTTCTTGCGGAATTCCTCAAATGCAGGAAACTGTGCATCCTGCTGCCGCGCTACCCGGACACATTCCCGCAGCCATTCCTGTTCGCTCTTCCCGTCTGTATAGGCTTCACCAAAGCCTAGCCGGGCAGCCAGTGCACTGCATACATCGTAGACACTGCGGCATTCGTACATTGGCTCGCGGACTTTCTGGTGGTAAATGGCATAGGCAATTCCCGACGAGAAGGTAACAATGTCCTCCCGTTCAAAATGGCTGACATCAGGCAGCACAATATCGGCAAATTTAGCGCTGGGGGTCATAAATAAGTCGTGGACGACAATAAATTCGCACTGCTGCTCGTCCGCCAGAATTTTGGCTGTGGCCTTAATGTCGGCATGCTGATTAATCAGCGTGTTGGATGCATAATTCCAGATCATCTTAATATTGGCCGGTAAGCGTTCGGCACCCCTTATCCCGTCGGCAGCCGTCATTTCCTGACCGCGCTGAATGGCTTCTGTCCAGGTAAAGCAGGAGATTTGGGCAGCAACCGGGTTTGTCCCGGCCGGCATCCAGCCCATCGGCACTTTGTGCCCGCCCGGCCGCAGCCCCGGCCCACCGCCCGGTATGCCGATGTTGCCGGTCATAGCCGCCAGCACCGGCAGCGCTCTTACCGGCTGTTCACCGTAAGCATGCCGTTGCCAGCCAAGCCCCTGGATAAGGGCGCAGGGTTTGGTCAAGCCAATCTCGCGGGCCAGACTGATTATACCGGCCTGCGGCACCCCGGTAATGGCTTCGGCCCAGGCCGGCGTTTTGGCGGTTTTGTCCTCACTCAGGCCTATAATGTAGCTTTTGAAAGACTGACCGGCTGGAATACCTGCCGGCATGTGCCTTTCATCAAAACCAAGACAATATTGATCGAGGAATGCCTGATCAACCAGATTTTCGCTGATAAGTACATAAGCAAGCGCCGCAATCAGCGCATTGTCGGTGGTGGGTTTGACCGGAATCCACGCATCGGCCAGAGTGGCCGCCGTATCGCTGTGCCGCGGATCAACAACAATAATCTTTGCTCCCCGGTCCTTAGCCAGGCTTAAATAATGCGGGATGTTGGCCCCGCCCATTCTTGTCTCGGCCGGATTATCGGCAAACAATACAATCAGTCGGGCATTAGGCAGGTCATCCGGCGACTGGCCTTCCACCTCGCCGAAGGTATAGGGAGCAGCCGCGCTGTAACAGGCTGCACTGTAAGTATTATAATAGCCCAGAAAGCCGCCGAACAGGTTAAAAAAGCGCGGCAGCGCCCCCCGGCTGCTGTCGGCAATCCAGGACTGGCTGATTTGGCCGTAAACGCCGGTGCCATAGTTTAAATAAATGGCGGCATTGCCGTACCTTTCCTTAATCCGGGTCATTTGCGCCGCAATGATATCGCAGGCTTCCTCCCAGCTGATTCTGGCAAACAGCCCCTGACCACGCTGCCCCACCCGTTTCAGGGGATATTGCAGCCGGTCGGGATGATCCAGCCAGTGCCGCTGGGCAAGCCCCTTAAGGCACGGCCTGGTCTGGGGAAAATCCGGGCTGTCCGGCCCTTGTTCCCCGGGCGACAGCCTGATAAGTTCGCCGTCTTTAACATGGGCATGCAGAAAGCAGCGCCCGCTGCAATTATGAATACAACTGGTGGGAATCCGTATTTCATCCGGTATGTTCTGGCTCATGGCGCATCCTTTCTTTGCTGTTTCTGTCTCTGTAGACATTGTACCGGCTTATATGCCTGGTGTCCACAAGCAGGCTGTAAGGATAAACACCTTAGAAAAAACCTGAACCAGTTACCTGATTCAGGTTTACTCATCGGTCATTGTCTATTCAGCTTTTGGCGTGGATTAAACCTGGAGCAGGGGACATTGACCAGGCATTTGCCGCAAGCGTCGGCTACGCCCAAAGCACTGTACATTTTGGCATTTTCCAGACATTTCGCCGAATAGCACTTCTGGCGGTCAAAGCCAGCCACCGTCAGTGCCTTTTCCGGACACCGGTCAATACATTTTTGGCATAACCCGCCATGCTTATACAGGCAGTTTTCCTGACCTGACCACGGCGTAGGCTCGATGAAGGCATTCGTCACGATACTGCCAACGCGGCCGCAGCAGCCTTTTTCCGTAATCAGCATATTATTTAACCCGAAACTGCCCAGGCCGGCCAAATAGGCTATATGCCGGTGCGACCAGTCACTGATGAGCTTCACTTCGTCAAAATTGTGGGTCGCCGGAATAATGCGGCTTTCATACCCTTGCCGGCTTAGCTGCTCACTGAGACAGGTATTCAGGTCAAAAATCAGCTGGTTGGTCTCGATATAGGCTACCGCCCACTCGTATGAACAGGCATCGCCCGCAATGTTGCTCTGCACGATCGAGTCGACAAAGGGGATAAAGTAGGCGATTACCGTGCGCGCGTTCGGCAAAAGGTCGGCAGGCAGCGCATGCGTGGGACTGACGCTTGCCTTCAGGCCGGCAAAACGTTCATCAGCGGCATTCACGAAACCAACCAGCGGCTCCTGCCATTGGCTTTTACTGCCGCTTTGCGCCGCATACCCGTTCACATAGTCCTTGATTAAGGCAACTAGCCATTGCCGCATAAACATTCTTCCTTTCCGTTACTAATTCATCATTCTTATTCCTACACGCACGGCAAAAATCCTGCTGTAAAATTCAAGTTTGTTATGGGATCAGGCCATGATACTATTGCAGCAAGAAACAGGAGCAAGGCCAGGCTGCACGTGCTTTTCCCGCAATTAAAACACCACCCCTGTCCTCGATTCTTTAGCATGGAAAATAGAATCTGCAAAGAATTTTCTGGTAAAAAAAGATAGCCAAAACTTCCAGTGGAAAAGTTTTGGCTTTGCCTTAAACTATAAGCGCTTTCACAGCCGGTTTTTTATGTGACTTGCGAATAGCGCATCTCCCTGTCAAGCTGACTTCCCCCTCTTTTACGTCAATTAAACCACGCGCGGCCGTAAATTCAACATTGGCTAATTCTTTGCCTGTCGCCACTTCGCAGACGGTTCGCAGCGCAGCCTCCATTACACACAACTTCTGCTAATCAGATTTTTTCCGTTTTTTTCGATAAGCCAGATAACGCCGCTGTCCTTCTTCAAAAGCATGACGTTCTTCTTCGTTGCTGGTTTCCAGGGCCGGCACCGGTTGAGGCTGACCCTTTGCATCCAGCGATACAAGCGTAAAAAACGCAGTTAAGGCGGTTAACGCCGGTTCCTCTTTTGACAAATCCTCAACAGTAACGGTTACTGAGATTTCCATGGAACTCCGCCCGACAAAGGTTAACTTACCAAAACAGGTTACTACATCGCCAACGCGGATAGGCTGATGAAATTCCATTTCATCGACCCGGGCGGTTACAATATTAGTGCGGGCATGCCGTCGCGCCACAACCCCTGCCGTATTATCCATGATTTTCATAATCTCGCCGCCATGGACATTTCCTGCCGGATTGGCATGTTGCGGCATCATGACCACCAACATGGACACTTTAGAATCCTCAACTGATTTTGCTTTCATGCCGCTCATATCCTTTTTACAATTGTCGCGACGCCCATGCCGCCACCGACACAAAGCGTAGCCAGTCCAAAATCAACCTGCCGTTTTTGCATTTCATGCAGTAACGTAACCAGAATTCTGGTACCGCTGGCCCCAACCGGATGTCCCAGGGCAATTGCCCCGCCGTTTACATTGACTCGCTCCTGGCGCCATTGCAGTTCTTTACCGACTGCCAAAGCCTGAGCGGCAAAAGCTTCATTGGCTTCAATCAAATCTATTTCCTCCATTGTCAGCTTGGCTTGTTTGAGCGCCTTCCGGGTAGCATGGATCGGTCCTAAGCCCATAACCGCGGGCGCTACGCCGGCCGATGCGCACGCAATGATTTTAGCCATCGGTTTAATCCCTAACGCCTCGGCTTTGTTTGCTTCCAGCACAATAACCGCTGCAGCTCCGTCGTTGATGCCGGAAGCATTTGCCGCGGTAACCGTCCCGTCTTTTTTGAAGGCAGGCCGTAGCCCGGCCAGGCTTTCGGCGGTAACACCCGGACGCGGAAACTCATCCTGTGAAAATAGCAGCTTCTCTTTTTTGCCGGCAGTCACTTCTACAGGGACAATCTCTTCAATAAAGCGCCCTGCCTGAATGGCTTTTGCCGCTTTCTGCTGGCTGGCAGCGGCAAAAGCATCCTGTTCTTCCCGGGAAATGCTATATTGTTCTGCAACATTTTCGGCGGTAATGCCCATATGGTAGTGATTAAAGGCATCGGTTAAGGCATCATGCACCATGGTATCCACTAACTCCCCGTTGCCCATCCGGTAACCCCACCGGGCTTTATCGAGAACATAAGGCGCTGCGCTCATGTTTTCCATACCGCCGGCGACAATGATGTCTGCATTACCGGCTGCTACCAGTCCGGCCGCAATATTTACCGCTTTTAAGCCGGAACCGCAAATATTATTGATGTTCATCGCCGGCACAGAATCCGGAATCCCGGCATAGATGGCCGCTTGCCGGGCAGTTCCCTGGCCGCGGCCAGCCTGCAATACATTACCCATAATTACTTCATCTACCAGTTCACCGCTAATCCCGCTTCTTGCCAACGCCGCGGCAATGGCCACCCGCCCCAGTTGCTCGGCCGGCACGCCGGCAAGTGTCCCGCAAAACTTGCCAATCGGCGTTCTAACTGCGCCGGCAATAACTACCTCTCTCATATACAACACCCTTTCTAATTATTGAAATTAGTTCTTATCACTTTCCGTTGCTTAACCGCTCTTTAACTCCCACTTGGGATTCTTAGAGCGGGTTAGTCTCTGGATC
>JAEZQV010000461.1 GCA_023441125.1 Bacillota bacterium | reverse complement strand
TAGGTGTAGGCGGGAAACTGCCTATTTTTAGTTTGTATACATAGGAGGAGAAATTGATGTACCGAATTCGCCGCCAGTCATGGCTCATGATCGCTGTGACGGTCTTTTTCCTGCTGGTGATGGCTGGCTGCAGCAATGTAGGCAAAAAAGTCCAGCCTGACAATAAAGCGCCGGCTGCTGCGGCAGCCGGCGCACCGCTTACTGTTAAGGTGCTGGATGTGGGGCAGGGGGATGCTATTCTTATCCGGACCCCGGAGCAGGTGGTACTTGTTGATACCGGCGACGTGCCGGCCAGGGAGAAACTGGTCGGCATGCTGAAAAGCCAGGGAATCAGCACCATTGACAAACTCATTATCACGCATCCTCATGCCGATCACATGGGTGGGGCGGCTGCCGTATTTGACAATTTTACCGTTAAGCAAATTTATGACAGCGGCCAAAAAACGACTTCCAATTTGTATAAGCAGTATTTGACCCAGATTCAGAAGAAAAAAATCCCCTTTACCATTGCGGAGGCCGGTTCAACCATTGCGGTGGGACCGGACATGGTGCTCAAGGTTTTGGCGCCGGCGCAGCCCTATTTCAGCGGCACCGATTCCGACTTAAATAACAATTCGATTGTTGCCAGGCTGGTTTATCACAATTTTTCCCTGCTGCTGACCGGGGATGCGGAAGAAGAGGCGGAAGCGCGGCTGCTTAAAAAGGATGCTGCCGGCCTGAAAAGCACCCTGCTAAAGAGCGGTCACCACGGCAGCCGCACCTCTTCCTCACTACCATTTTTGCAGGCGGTTAACCCCGAGGCCGCGCTTATTTCTCTGGGGGCCGGCAATGAGTATCACCATCCGCATCCGTCAACCCTGAAGAAGTATAATGAACGCAAGATCAAGGTATATCGTACTGATACTGACGGGACAATAACAGTTACTACTGATGGCAACACCTATTCCATTGCAAAGGAGCGATAAAACGTCATGGATATTCGGGCGATCGTTGACCGGTTTGAAGACGGTAAGGCCGTGCTGCTAGTTGGCGAGCAGGAAATTGCCGTACCCTGGCCGCGGGAGTTATTGCCCCAATGCGGCGAAAGTGATGTTCTGGCCATCCAAATATCTGTTGATACCGCCGCTACGCTGAAAGCCAAGCAGGAAGCCGAGCGTTTACTGGCGCAGCTTATCCGGCAGAACAGCCAGGCGGATGACAAGTAACTGGAAAATCTACAAATATATGCAAAAAAAATTATTTTAGAACGATAAGTGACTTTAGTCCTGCAGGAATTTTGACAAGAAACTCGAATTTATAAAGGACATCTTCGCGGTTTTGGAGGTGCCTTTATGCGAAAGATAGTGTTGTTTCTTCTGTTTATTATGTTCATGACAACTTGGACAACCGTACAGGCGGCTATTCCTCCCGTGCCGGGCGCTAAGCCTGCCGTTGCCGTGTCCAAGCTGACCCAACAGAAGGCACAGACGCTGGGTGAAAGTAATTTTCTTGAATTGCGTCAGGTCAGATGGGCCAACCATACCGATGCTGTTACCGGAACTTCCTCCATGCGACTGGTTATGGATGTATCCGGACCCGTAGCTGCCAGTGGCGAGGTTATAAGCGAGCCTACACCGCGTCTGGTAGTGACGATTAAAGGGACAGCACCCGGGAAAGATGTTGGTGATCTTAATTTTGACGGTAAAATTGTTGAAAAGGTTGCTTTCGGCGTCAATGGTAAGGATACCAGGGTAGTTTTTGATTTGCCGCAGGCGCTTGAGGATACCGATTACCGGGTATTTACGCTGCCGAGCGATGCTAAGGCCAATAAGCCTTTCCGGGTGGTTGTTGATGTCAACAAGCCTGTGCCGTTGCCGACTTTTTCCTTCACTGCCGGTCTCAATAACAAAGTTATTGTCATTGATCCGGGACATGGCGGCACTGATCCCGGCGCTGTCGGACCGAACCGTTTTCAGGAAAAAACCGTGACCCTTGCGGTAGCGCTGAATGTGAAAAACCTGTTGGAAAAGGCAGGCGCCAGAGTGATAATGACCCGGCAGGACGACCGTGATGTATTCGGTCCGAATGCTTCGGCTGTCGACGAACTGAAGGCCCGCGCCAATGTGGGCAATAACCGCAAGGCGGATGTATTCATCAGTATTCACGCCGATTCATTTACCGACCGTAGTGCAGGCGGCACATCCTCATACTACTATCAGAAATCAGTGTATGATCCTATGCTGGCCAAGGCTTTGCAGTCAGGCCTGCTTGAAGCCGGCAACCTGCAGGACCGGCGCGTCAATGCCGCTAATTTCTATGTGCTGAAACGGACCAATATGCCGGCCTCGCTTGTTGAGCTGGCCTTTATTTCCAATCCCAATGAGGAAAGTTTACTAAGCTCACCTGATTTCCAGCAAAAAATGGCTCAAGGAATAGTGCGGGGCCTGGAACGGTTTTTTGACCAGGCGTCTAAGCTAAACTAAAGAGGTGGGTACTATGCAAAGAAATAAAATTAAATGGTTGCTGGCCGCCCTGGCGCTGGCCGCAACCTTACTGATTGCCGGTTGTGACGCCACGGCGCCGGCAACTGGCCAGCCAGCAGCCGATGCGCCGCCGAAAACGGCGAACCAGCCGGCGACAGCAGGTACTGCGCCGGCGACGGAAGCAACTATGCAGCTTACTGTATACCAGGCCACGAAAGATGCTATGTATCTGGTGCCGGAAACCCATACGGTACCTGTCAACAGTCATCCGGCCCGTACTGCGGTTGAGCTGCTGATGGCAGGTCCCAAGAACGCCAACTTGGTCGGCGTGATGCCGCCTGGCGTAAAACTTAAAAATGTCACTGTAAAAGACCATATTGCCTATGCCGATTTTGATGATAAGCTCATCAAAAAGAATGTCGGCGGTTCCGCCTCGGAAATCCTGTTGGTGGGAGCTATCGTTGATACTCTTACCGAATTCCCGGATATACAAAAGGTGCAGATCATGGTGGACGGCAAGAAGATTGATACGATCAACGGGCATCTTGATGTCAGTGAACCGCTCAGCCGGTCGGAAAAAATTATCAGGAAATAATAAGGGCGGCAGTTCTTCCTACTACGGAAGAACTGCCGCTTTTAATTTTATTTGTCATTATCGCTGCGTTTTAATACCAGGCCGTGCTTGCGCAGTTTTTTCAATACGGCCGTATGCGACAGGCCTAAGACGGCTCCCAGTTGGCGCGAGGTCGTGTGCTTAGTCATGGTTTTAATAAGCACATCCCGCTCAACTTCATCAATGATTTGCTCAAGGGTACGGGTGCAGGCCGCCGCCATGGCTGTGCTCGGCGGGGTGTAATCCTGATCGAAGATGATATGTTCGCCCAGGATCATGTTGTCAGTAACAATATTGACGGCCCGTTCAATTACGTTTTCCAGTTCGCGGATATTGCCCGGCCAGTGATAGTTGCACAGTTTTTCCAGCGCAGTCTGGCTGAGAATTTCGACATGCTTGTGGAGGCGGACGGCGCAGCGCTTCAGGAAGAATTGTACCAGCAGCGGTATGTCGTCGCGGCGTTCGCGGAGCGGCGGAATAAATAACGGGATTACATTCAGGCGGTAATACAGGTCTTCCCGGAACATGCGGTTGGCAATCATATTTTCCAGATTGCGGTTGGTGGCGGCCAGGATGCGGACGTCAACAGGAACTTCCCGCGTGCCGCCGATACGGCGCACTTTGCCTTCCTGCAGCACCCGCAGCAGTTTGGCCTGCAGGTGAGACGGGATTTCGCCGATCTCATCCAAAAAGATGGTGCCGCCGTTGGCAAATTCGAATAAACCGTGTTTGCCGCCCTTCATAGCGCCGGTAAATGCGCCGTCCTCATAGCCGAACAGTTCGCTCTCCAACAGGGTATCAGGAATGGCGGCGCAGTTTAAGGGGACAAATATTTTGTTTTTCCGGGGAGAAGCGGCATGCAGGGCGCGGGCGATGAGTTCCTTGCCTGTGCCTGTTTCCCCGCGGATTAAGACGGTCGACTCCCCTTTGGCGATAGATTTGGCCAGCGTCACCACCCGCTGCATAGCCTGACTGGTGAATAAAATTTCATCAAAGGTGATTTGCAGCTGGCCGGTTACCGTGTATACCAGTTCGCGCACGGCGCCAATGTCTTTGATAATGGCGACGGCGCCGATAATCCGTCCGCTGCGGTCAATGATAGGCCGGCCGCTTGACAAATAGTGGCTTTTGGTCTGTTCCAGCACAATTTCCCGGTTGTTATAGAGTGTGCCGTGCTGCAGCGTATCCAAAAGCGGGCCGTCTGCCGGAAAGATTTCTTCAAAACGACGGCCCAGAACCTCCTTGGCCGGCAGGCGGACAATCTTTTCCGCAGCAGGGTTATATTGCGTGATCCGTCTTTCCAGATCGATGCCGATAATGCCTTCACTCATGGAGGTCAGTACGGCGTTAAGCTGTTCGGAGCGTTCCTGGTGCGGCATAAGGTTTATTTCGCTGATGGCGGTAATCTGGGGAATGGAACAAAGTTCGGCAAGGAGGCTTTGTTTCTCGGCATAAGTAAGGGCCTTGATTTCCAGATAAATTGTACTGATTTCCAATTCCATGGAAATGATATTAAGCCGGCGGGCCGCCAAAATCTGCGAAATATCAAGGACCAGGCCGAGTCTGTCAATATTGGTGATGCGCAGGCGCAGGTTATCCATCCCGTGACCTCCAGGTGTTCTAGTGCCTTGACCAGAGGAATATCTAATCTAGCCAAGGCACTACTAAAGCTTTTGTGGGTTAAATTTGCTATCGCCGGCAATAAATCCTTTGTCTCATACAACTTTTTTTCTGGTTGTGGTATACTAGCCTTGCAGGAAATGCTTGCATAAAAGAGAAATTATTAGAAACATTATGCAGCCATAGAGGGTGGTGCTTCCAATGAATGAGCTTAATGAACTTGGTGAATTTGGTCTAATTGACTTACTGAAAGAAGATACTATTCATAATGCTGGCAGCGTGGTTGTTGGTATTGGTGATGACGCTGCCGTGCTTTTGCCGGCACCCCGTCAACTGCAGCTTCTTACCACCGACATGCTGGTCGAGTCGGTGCACTTTGATTTAACCACGACAACGCCATGGCAGCTTGGCTATAAGGCCATTGCCGTAAATTTAAGCGATATAGCCGCAATGGGCGGTATTCCCCGCCACGCTGTGACATCAATTGCCTTGCCGCCTAAGACTCCCACCGAATTTGTTATTAATCTGTATAAAGGGATGAAGGAAATTTGCCGGGAGTACGGTGTGAATATTGTTGGCGGCGACACGGTTTCCAGCCCCGCGGGGCTGGTTATCAATGTAACGGTGGCCGGTGAAGTTGAGCCGGCCAATTTAGTCCGGCGTTCCGGCGCCCAGCCGGGTGATGTGGTTGCTGTTACCGGAGTTCTCGGCAATTCAGCGGCCGGACTGGAACTGCTCACGGTCGATGCCTGGGAGGACTTGGACTTTGCCTGGCCGCTTGTTACGGCGCATCTAACGCCGCGGCCCCAGGTGAAAATTGGCCAGCTTATAGCGGCGGCCGGTGCCACCAGTATGGATGATATCAGTGACGGGCTGGCCAGTGAGGCCCATGAAATCGCTAAGGCCAGTCAGGTGGGAATAAAATTGTATGCGGACCAAATCCCGTTGGCCGCCGAACTTAGGGAAGCGGCTTTCATGCTGAGCAAACCGGCGCTTGACTATGCGTTGTACGGCGGCGAAGATTTCCAGCTGGTATTTACTATGGAGAGCAGCAATTTTACGGCCTTGCTGGCAGCCCACCCGGATTTGCCGCTGGTCAGAATTGGCGAGGTGGTTGCCGCCGAAGAGGGCGTAACGCTTGTCGACCAGGCTGGCCAGGCGGAGGTTCTGGAAGCGCGGGGCTACAATCATTTTCGCCGGGAGGAAGAAGACCATACCATGACATTTCAGACAACATCGCCTGCCGCGACCCAGGCCTTTGGACAAACCCTGGCCAGGGTAGTAAAGCCCGGTGATGTATTATGCCTGTCCGGTGATTTGGGCGCCGGCAAGACCTTGCTTACCCAGGGGATCGGTGCCGGGCTGGGCGTAACGGACGCGGTTGCCAGTCCGACTTTTACTGTGCTGAATATTTATGAGGGAACGGCTGCTGACGGACGGGAACTTTCTGTCTATCATTTTGATTTGTACCGGCTGGAACATCCGGCTGAACTGGCTGAAATTGGCTTTGATCACTACGTGGAAGCCGGCGGTGTCGCTATTATCGAATGGCCGGAGAAGTTTGCCGAGTTTTTGCCGGCGGAATACCTCTGGCTGAGCTTAAAGCCGGGCGAGTCCGGCAATGACCGGGTTATTGAGCTTGCGCCGGCCGGCGGGCGGTACAAAGAGCTTTGTGAGGAGTTGAAACAGGTTGCCCATACTTGCGATTGACACTGCTACGCTGGTATCTAGTGTGGCCATTGCCACACCGGACACGCTGGTAGCTGAAATTACGATTCAAACCCGGAAAACCCATTCTGAACGGCTGATGCAGCATATTGCCACACTGCTCAGTATGGCCGAAGTCCCGCAGAGTAGCCTTAAGGCGGTTGCCGTAAGTATCGGGCCCGGTTCATTCACCGGACTGAGGATTGGTCTGGCAACAGCCAAAGCGCTGGCCTATGCCCTTACTATTCCGCTTATCGGCGTGCCTACGCTGGCCGCACTGGCTTTTTCCTGTCCGGCACCGGGCTGTATTCTGGCCCCTATGCTGGATGCGCAAAAAGGAAATGTTTATTTGGGAATGTATGAATGGCAGGCGGGCGCTGTTGTGGAACTGGAGTCCCCCCAGGTAATCGCGTTTGCCGCCGCCCAGGCCAAACTGGCTCAAATGGGGCGGCCTGTCCTGCTGCTGGGCGAGGCTGCCGCTGCCCACGCCGCCGATATTCCCGCTGCCGCGCCGCCGCATGTGGTTATGCCGCGCGCCGGCAGTGTCGCCGTAATGGCGCAGCAGCTATATGGCCAGGGGGTCCGTCATGATGTCAATACTTTGGAACCGCTTTATATCCGGCGTTCGGAAGCGGAGGAACTCTGGGAACGCAGACAGGCCCGGGAGTGCCGCTGATGGCAGAAGTAAGTATCCGGCGTATGCTGCCCGCTGACATTGACGCCGTACTGGCCGTTGAGCAGCAGGCATTTTCCACGCCCTGGTCACGGGCCGCTTTTGAAGAAGAAGTCAGCGGCAATGACCTGGCGCATTATCAGGTGCTGGAAACCGACGGCCGGGTAGTGGGCTATGCCGGCTTCTGGCTGGTTTTTGATGAGGCCCATGTTACCAATATTGCCATTCTGCCCGAGTACCACGGGCAGGGTCTGGGAACGCTCCTGCTGGAGAATATGATTCTGGTCGCCAAGGTGCTTGGCGCCGGGAGCATGACCCTTGAGGTCCGGCCGAGCAACACTGCCGCCCGCAGGCTATATTCCCGCCGCGGCTTCGTCGAACGCGGCATCCGCCCCAATTACTACGCCGAACTGAACGAAGACGCCATCATCATGTGGCTGGATAATTTGTAAAAAGAAGAGGCCGCGTGATAGATTCGCAGCCCCTAAAGGGTGATTGTGTAAAATAGCATATGCACCAGCTCGCGAAAGGGTGAAAAAGTACAGGGCGGCCTGCAGCCGCCCTGTACTTTAAAATCTATTGGAGAGTAGATTCATACTGCTCAATCATTTTACGAACCATGTGACCGCCTACACGACCGCAATCGGCCGAAGTCATAGTCGACCAACCTTGGCTACGAACGCGCTCGGAAATACCCAACTCGTTAGCAACTTCCATTTTCATGCGGTCAAGGGCATTCTCAGCACTCGGATTTACAGGTTTATTCGAGCGTGACATATGAGCACCTCCTTTCGTGGACGATATGTTGTTGTCCTGGTTTTAATTTGCCTTACTTTCGATATTAAAATACATCCGGTAACTATGTAATAATTAGCAGGCATATGATTTGGAGGTCTGTATTTTATGACGCAAAAATTAACGTTGGCTCTAGAAACAAGCTGTGATGAAACTTCGGCCGCCGTCGTGGCCGATGGCCGCACAATCTTATCCAATATTATCTCATCACAGATACCAACCCATCAAAAATTTGGTGGTGTTGTTCCGGAAATAGCCTCGCGCAAACATATTGAAAATGTCATCCCGGTCATCGATCAGGCATTGACGGCAGCCGGTACAACACTGGCTAATGTTGATGCCATTGGGGTTACCTACGGACCCGGACTGGTGGGCGCGCTGCTGGTAGGCGTGGCTACCGCCAAGACGCTGGCTTTTGCGCTCAATAAGCCGCTCATCGGGGTTAATCATCTGGAAGGGCATATTTTCGCCAATTTCCTGGCCCACCGGGAATTAAAGCCGCCCTTTGTAGCGCTGGTTGTTTCCGGCGGCCATACTTCGCTGATTCATCTTAAAGACTATAATGACCTTGCGCTGCTGGGCCAAACCCGGGACGACGCCGCCGGCGAGGCGTTTGACAAAATTGCCCGGGTTATGAATTTTCCCTACCCGGGTGGCCCGCACATCGATAAAGCGGCGCGGGCGGGCGACCCGGCAGCGATTGCTTTTCCCCGCGCCTTTAGCGTCCAGGAAGGGGAAAACCGCTTTGCCTTTAGTTTTAGCGGCTTAAAATCAGCTGTTTTGAATTACTTAAACAGTGCCAAACAACGGGAGGAAGCGGTAAGTATTCCTGATGTAGCGGCAAGTTTTCAGGCCGCAGTGGTGGATGTGCTGGTTAGGAAAACCATTGACGCCGCCGACTATACCGGTGTCAGTCAAATTGTTCTGGCCGGCGGGGTTGCGGCCAATTCGTCGCTTGAGGCCAAACTGGCCGCCGCGGCTGACAAGCAAGGACTGGCGCTTTTTTATCCGCCGTCTGTGCTCTGCACCGACAATGCCGCTATGATTGCCTGCCGGGCGTATTATCAGTATCTGGCCGGCGACTTTGCCGATCTCAACCTGAATGCGGTGCCTGCTCTTAAATTGGGCTGAAGAATGTGGACAACCAATTGCAACACAATTGTGGATAATGTGGGTAACTTTGCCGCGGTGATGTTAAGTCATTGTTAATTCAGTGTTAACAGCGACAAGGCGTCTGCAGATAAGTCTGTGGATATTGTGGATAACTCTGGGGATAACTTGGTAACTGCTGTGGATAAAGAAGGATAGTGTAACTTTGTTAATTTATGACCAGATAACAAGGAATTTTTCAGGTTGCGGTTGAATACATGATTGATTAATAGCCATAGGTTTTGCTTTGGTAGAACGGGGGAAGTCTTCTATGGGCGTAGCTGCCGATATTTGCCGAAAAATGACAGCATTGACTGCCAGCCAGTTGCAGATTATTGATAACGCGGCTAGTGTACTGGGATTGGCTGCCGATCTTGCTCACGCACAGGTTACCTTGTATGCGCCGGCACGCAGTGAGAACTTTTTGGCCATTGTCGCCCAGGCTAAGCCTAATACCAGTTATATTGACTTCAAAACCAATATTCTGGGCAGCACCGTGCAATCCAGTGAAGAACCGCTGGTCTGGCGGACGCTGGTTTCCGGTGCGAATATCGCCGGCCAGCGGGAGTGGGAACTGGGGATGGAGGCGCTGGAAATGCGTGTTTATCCGCTTATGGATGCCGACGGTCAGACGATTGCCGCTGCCAGCTTTGAAACGAACAGCCAGGAAGCCGGTGCGGACGGTCACGGTATGCTGGTGGAAACCGCCTATATGCTGCTGACCATGGCCGCCGCTTCTTCGCCCTTGGGGCCCAAACTGTACCGGCCGCTGGGAACGCGGGACGGCATCGTTATTATTGATGAACGCGGCTATGTTATTTTTGCCAATTCGGCAGCCGAGGCAATCTATAAAGTGTTGGGCATTAACCGGGTTGTGGGCCGGCGGGTATCGGACCGGCAGGTTAACATGCGCCTGGCGCAGCAGGCTTTCGCCTCCGGCCAGTCGCTGGAAAAAGAAATTGAAGCCGGCAACATGATTTTAGTCCAGCGGGCCATTCCCATTTTTGCCGGTGGTCTGGCGGTACGGGCCGTATTTATTATTGCCGACGTTACGGAAATCAGAAAAAAAGAAAAGGAATTGCTGGTAAAGTCTGCAGTCATTCAGGAGATCCATCACCGGGTTAAAAATAATCTCCAGACCATAGCCAGTCTGCTTAGATTACAGGCCAGGCGAACCAAAACTCCGGAAGTAAAAGCGGCGCTCAGAGAAAGTGTCAACCGGATTTTAAGCATATCGGTGGTGCATGAGTTTTTATCGCAGCAGGACCGGGAATTTATCGATGTGGCGGAAGTCACCAAAAATATTTTGGATTTGGTTATTCAAAATATGCTTGAGCCTGATTTTAATATTGAAACCGTGCTAAATGGCCAGACCGTTATCCTGCCCTCCGAACATGCCAGCAGTTTGGCCCTGGTTATTAACGAGCTGATTCAGAATTCAATTGAACACGGCTTTGTCGGTCGCAAAGAAGGGTTGATCGGTGTGGATATTGCCACGACACCGCAAACCTATCAAATAGATATTTATGATGACGGTATTGGTCTCCCTAAGGATTTTAATCTTCAGAATACCAATAGTCTGGGATTACAAATTGTGAGGACATTGGTGGAAAGCGACCTTGGGGGTAAATTCCGCCTGTTTTCCCGTGCCGGAACCCATGCTTTTATCACCATTCCCCGGCTGACGGAAGGCGCTAAAGAGGCGAAGGAGGAATAACATGGACGCTTTGCGGATTGTAATTGCTGATAATGAGTCGATTATAAGAATGGACCTGAAAGAGATACTGGAAGAAGCCGGACATACGGTGGTGGGCGAAGCCTCAGACGGGGAAAAAGCAGTTGACCTGGCCCGTAAACATCGCCCTGATCTTGTCATTATGGATATCAAGATGCCGGAAATGGACGGGATTACAGCAGCCAAAATTATTTCTACCGAGAAGCTGTCACCGGTTCTGCTGCTAACGGCTTTCAGTCAAAAAGAGATTGTGGAAAAAGCCAAAGACTCAGGGGTACTGGCATACCTGGTTAAGCC
>JAEZQV010000102.1 GCA_023441125.1 Bacillota bacterium | reverse complement strand
ACCGTTTCTTCTGTAGCTTAATATTGTTCTCTTTTTGGTCTGTCACAAACAGCCCTAACTTTCTTATTGCCTTTTTTAATCAAATAGCATCTGATCCAAAGGCTATTTTCATAAGAAAACACGGCTTACGCCGAGCCTTTGGCGAAAGCGTAAGCCGATGTTGCCCTTATCCAGGCGAAAGTTATCCTTTCTATCAGGACAAGAAAGGGAAGCCGCAGTTGGCTTCCTTTTCCGGCCGAATACTACCGAATCGTAATCGTCTTACCGTCGGCATACGTTTTATCCCGTTTAGGTAATGTAACAGTTAGTACGCCATCGTTAAATTCAGCTTCAATATTCTCATCGCGTACATTCCTTATATAAAAGCTGCGGCTGAATTCTCCATACCGCCGTTCACGGCGCAGATAGCTACTCTCCTTAACTTCCATTTCTTCGTTTCTCTTGGCATAAATGGTCAAGTAATCATTGTCAAAACGGATAGTAATATCTTGCTTCTTCATGCCTGGTAAGTCGGCTTTAATCAGGTAGGAATCATCAGTTTCTTTCAGGTCGACATGGAAGCTATTCGCCGCGCCATTAAAAGGAGCAAAGAAATCTTCCCGAAAGAATTGATCAAAAACTTGATTAAAGAAATTTTCTCTGGGCGTTAATTCACTTTTTCTGTTGAAAGGTATCAGGTTGAACATATTTACTCCTCCTCACTTGTTATTTCGCCAATTGCCCGTAGGTTTGGCTTACTTTATCTGTCTTTATAATAGCAAAAAGTCAGTAAAAATCAAAAAGTCAAAAGATCTAATTACAGCAAATTATCCACAAAATAGCTTAATTTAGCAAAATTATTTACATATCTTGCAATTTTTTTTATGTTTGCTTGTGCTTGCTGCTAATTTTAGACTTGCTGAAAAGGAAACGAAAGAACCGTCCCCGCGTTTCCCAAATCAAAACACTTAGCATCAGGAAAAACAGTGCTGCAGATTGCCGTATCCTGCGGTGTTTTGGTCCTAAGCTGTGAATTGGCAAGCCTGACGCGATATTTTTAGCGGATAAAACAGAGCAACTCATGGCGGCATGCCATGAGTTGCTCTGTTTTATCCGCTATATAAACTAGCAGATCGATGTGTTACATAGTATCGGCAACCTTTTCAATTTCGGACGCAGATACGGCCAACTGCTGCATCGTGGCGCCTACCTGCCCGGTTGCCACCGCCTGCCGTTCGCTTAATGCGGCGCTGCTGGCAATCGTGGTGACGATAGCCGTTGTTTCATCATGAATATTTTGGAGAATTTTTTTGATGTCATTAACCGACTGCGCACAATTAACAGCCATTTTACGAATTTCATCCGCTACAACCGCAAAACCCCGGCCCTGTTCGCCGGCCCGGGCAGCTTCAATTGCTGCATTGAGTCCAAGCAAATTGGAATTAGCCGCCACATCACTGACAAATTTCAGAATGTCCCCGGTCTTATTGATTTCGGCCAGAACCAGATCACTGCCGCTTTTCACCTTATTCAGGTCTTCCGCCAAGCGAACGGCGGTAGACGCCAGTTCATCCGTGGTGGCTGACAACTGTTCCGCCGTGGCCGCGATGGACTCGGCGGTAGTATGCAGTGTATCCTGAAGCCGCATGCTGGTCGAAATAATAAGCATGCCGGAGACTTCTCCGTCGTCCTCGATGATCGGAACGGCATTCCCTTTCAGCCTAAACCCGTATATATTCTCGGGAACTGTGACACTTACGATCTGTTTTGTTGCCAAAGCATCCTTGCTTTTACCCTTAAGAACGTCACCCGGTCTGGCTTTGGTATCATGGTCGCGCCCTGGCCTATAGTCAAGTATTACCGCATTTTTATCGGCAATTACCATCGAACTGTCGGATTCATTCGCCTTCTGAAAGTAGTCCGACACCATTCTGATCATCTCAAGCTTTGTCATGTAACCACCTTTACCTTGTAATAAGTTTTTTTCTGCTGGCAATGAAATTCCTGTTGCGAGTTTAAGTTAACCAATAGAGCATAATTAAAAATCCTATTATATATGAGATAGATAATTATAACATAAATTCAACAGCATTTCCCACTTTTCCTTTGTTTTATTGCTATTATGTTAGTCAATTTGCATTACTCGGAATGACTGTAGATAGTTAAGCCAGGGATTGATTTTAGTTAAATTTTTCATTTTTGCTTACTATCAACCTAATATTTACCAGATAATTAAATTTAGGCAAGCAAAAATTTCGGATTTCCGCTATAATGAGAAATGGTAGCCAAACCAGCTGTGCTACTTTTCTTCATACACGCTGCTCTAAGGAGGAACCCCTTTATGACCCATTTCCAAAAAGTCTGGGCTGAGAAAAAGCCAACCGTACTAAAAATGCTGACACTTCCCGCACCATGGCGTATTTTTCTGCTATGTGTGCTGCTTTTATCCGCAACCTTAGTCTTTAAGCAATTGCACCAACCACCGGATTTTGCCTCACAGACGGCAACCGCCACCGAAGCCGTCCCTGCTGTTGCCGCCGTCAGTCTGCCAACACCAACACCGTCTCCGCTCCCCGTCACGCCGGCTGTAAATTTGGCAGTAACACCTTCCATCTGGCCTGCTCAAGGGCCTATTGCCTCCGGGTTTGGCTGGCGGGTATCACCTTTCGGCGACGGCAACGAAATGCATCCCGGCATTGACATTGCCTATACCATGGGTGCTCCGGTAGTCGCCACGGCCGACGGCGAAGTCGTGCTGAGCGGTCCTGCCGGCGGCTATGGCAATCTGGTACAGATTGATCACGGCAATGGCCTCGCCACGCTATATGGCCATAACTCCCGGCTTGCCGTTACAGCTGGACAGCATGTCAAGAAAGGGCAGATTATCGCCTATGCCGGCAGTACCGGCAAAAGCACCGGCCCGCATGTACATTATGAAGTACGTATCAACAACACCCCTGTCGATCCCATGAAATACCTGATAGCGAATTAAGGGTAACGCAAACAGTCTCCAGCGCCGATACTGAAAACACAGTTTTTGGTGGGATTCAGTTATCGGCTTATTGCAAAACAACATCCCTGTCCCCCGTTCTTCGTCTTAAATGCCAGAGGCCAGGTCAGAGGCGTTGTCACGGCCTCGGTAAATCCTTATGTATCTTTTCTCTTAACCGGAACCTTCCCGCAAAATATTAATTTTGCAATGAAAATTAACTATGTAAACAATCTCCTGGACACACTGCCCGAAAAAGCGCACCTGCCGGCTAAAAAAGCTGCCGGCAGCCTCACCCGGCTCAAATTATGGCTCTAGCCAAAGAAGCAGTTGTCCAGCTTGAAGTAAAATAGCCGGTATAGTTTGCCCTATACGAAAAGCTGCAGTAACCTCGTTTGAGGCCACTGCAGCTTTTATGTTAAGACTGTTTATTCCCGGACAAGCGGTACCGTGTTAGCCGCGTGGGGCATAACATTAATGGTATAATCCTTACGGCCAAGCTTTTGCTCGGCAATGGCCATGGCTTCTTCCAGGGTCGTCGCGGCAATCAGGCCGGCTTTTTCAATAAATGCCTTATTTTCCGGCAGCGTTACAACAATGAAGGGAACCTGTTTGGCCATCAGGCCGGTTTTCAAAGCAATAAAGCCAGGTACGGTGAAGGCTTTGCGCAGGGCTATCTCCCGGTCATACAGCGACTCGTAATTGAACCAGCCGCTGAAGTCAGGCGGTTCCATAATATCCCGGCACTCAAGCAGGACAATAATTACACCGTTGTCTTTTACGGCCATAAAGGCATTATCTGTCGTCTTTGAGCCTTGATACAGGTTAATGTCTTTCGGAAAACCACCGGCTGAAGCAATAACCAGATCGGCCTTCGCGCTGATCGGCACGCCAAAAATTTCGGCCACTGTTTTAGTACCTTCCAGCCAGGCGTTATACCAGTGTCCGGCGCCGAACCGCGCAAACTTCCCTTCCGGCGTGAACACAGCATTTAACAGAAAAGCCTGTTTCAGCATGGCCGCCATCTCGGTCATATCCTCATGCATATGATTGCCTGCCAGCTTGCCGGAAACACAGGTTGAGCTTATGCCCTGGCCGACAACGTCATGCAGGCAAAAACTGTGATTGCCCTGGATGGTCGCATAGCCGGAAATTCCGGGCATAACCGCTTTACGGCCGCCGCCAAAGCCAGCCATCAGGTGATATACAATCCCGCCGGTCATAATGACTTTATCCGCATTGACGACATGTTTATTCAGATATACTTCCACGCCGCGGCTGGTTTTGCCGACATGAACGAAGTCTTCGCTTGCCGGCGCATAGCTTTGTACGATTTCAATACGGTCGACTACTTCCTGGCCATAAACCAGTATATTCTCTTTATCGGTATGATGCCGGTGCGCGCCCAGGCTGACCACCAGCTTGATATCGCCGTCAGGTATGCCGGCGGCGTTAAGTTCGTTTAACAGTGTCGGCAGAAACTGATCATATTTTATCCACTGACGGGTGACATCGCTGGCAATAATGGCGACTTTGTCACCGGCAGCTACGACTTTGGCCAGCGGCGGTGAGTCAATAGGATTACGGACGGCTTCCCTTACCGCCGCCGGTACATCTGTAATCGCGGCGGCATGTTTGCCTTCGACAACATTGATAACCTGTTCTGCCGGCAAAGAAATTGTAAATTCACTGTCACCAAACCCTAACACAAATTCTTTTCGCATTCGTTTATCCCCCCTAGTACCCATATACTAGATTCACGTGCCTATTCCTGCAATCCCGCGGCATATTGTTAATATTTTTGCAGGGCCAGAATTGTCATGCATACACAGCCGATGGCGGCAATACCGACCAGGAACATCAGGCCGCCGACATAACTGCCGCTCAGACTGATGAAAAAGCCGATTAACACCGGCGAAAAGGCCGAACCGCCATTACTCAGGCCATTCATCATGCCGGCGCCGGCCCCGATAGCTTTGCCCGGGACAATGTGCTGCAAAATAGCCCAGGAAGAAGGCAGCGCAATGGCAATGGAGGCAATCCCAGCGGAAATTAGCAGGGCGGCGGTAAGGTTGTCGGTAGCGGTGGCGCCAAAATAGATTCCCAGTGCCGAACCAAGATGAGCAATGGCAATAAAAGGCGCCCGGCGGCCGAGCTTGTCGGCAAGATGGCCAAAGAACAGGATGCTCAGCGTACCTAAAATATAAGGCAGGGAGGACAGCGCCCCCATCTGCGTCCAGGAAAAACCGCGCGCCGCTTTAAGATAGGACGGCAGCCAGGCCATGGTTCCCCACCACACACAGGCAATGCAGAAATAGTTAATTGTCAACAGCCAGAAGCGATAATTGAGAACAAAAGACTTGATCCGCTCGGACAGGCTTTCAGTCTTGATTTTCGCCTCTTCTTCGGCTTCACTCTTTAATGCGCTTTCAATATACTCTAATTCTGCCTGATTGACCCGCTTGTGCTGCCGGGGATGGTCAGTCACGTAAAACCATAGCAAGGCCAGGGGAATAAGACCAAACGCCCCCAGGACAAAAAAGCTGGGACGCCAGCCCCATGTAGAAACGATCCAGGTAAAAAAGGGCATCGCCATGGCCGGACCGCCCATCAGGCCAATCAGCCAGACGCCATTGGCTTTGCCGCGCTCATTCGGCGGGAACCAATTTTTCACAAAAGTACTCTGCATCGGCCAGTGCATGCCTTCGCCAATACCCAGTATGACCCGGGCCATCAGCATGGTGGCGAAGGTTGTTGCCCAGCCGCCGATAATTACGGAAATCGTCCACAGCAATATGGAAATTGACATCGCCTTCCGGGGTCCGATATAGTCCCCCAGCGGGCTGAGAACGACATTGGCTACACCATAAGCAATTAAAAATAATGTCATTAAGAGACCCATTTGCACAGGCTGTCCTTTGATCCCCATGTCGGTGAGGAAGGTGTTGTCAGCCAGCAAAACCGAAACATTCACCCGATCCAGGTAGGCTACCAGTAAAGTTAACAGCAGAATTGCCACCAATACAATCCGTTGCCTTGTTGGCTGGGCCGCAGCAACATTGGCAACGGTAGTCGTTGACGCCGGTTCCATATAAGTTCCTCCAGTCGTTTATAAATTTCACCGCACTCGCGTTATTCGCCCCACATAGACGCAAGTACTTATTCCACATTATAGAGGCTGTTTCAATTCCCGTCAACGGGGATATTTTTTAACATTATATCACTATCACCATATATCACGCATTAATATGTAATAAAAATATATTACTTTTGCAAAATACGAGAATACAGTATAAAATTAAAAATGGCGATATATTTCCCTGATGCTATTTACAATAAAAAAAGTTTTTTACTATTAAATATTATGCAGGAATTATTTCCTTTTTGTGAGAATCTATCATAATAGCCAAAAAGTGGAGGTGCTGATATGCTTGATTATTTAAAGACTTTTACCGGTACTGTAATTAACTATCTAGACCAGGGTGTTGCCTTCATTGACAGTAACAAAAATATTATTTATTGGAATCGCGGCGCCGAAAACATACTTGGCTATCCATTATCTGAAACCGCCAGGCACAAGTGCTGTCAAATTACCGCCCATATTAATTTGAACGGCGAAAAACTTTGCGGCGAACACTGTCCGATCACCAAGACCCTTCAGGAAGGGAGACCCCAGGAAGCGGATATGTTTATTGCCCACAGGGATGGCCAGCTGATTTATGCCACCGTCCGGACCTTTCCCGTCTATGATAAGGCCGGCCAGCTTGCCGGCGTCATTGAACTATTTTCCGACAATGCCCGGAAAAACATCGGGCACGATAAGGTAAAAGCGCTGACCAAAGCCGCTTATATGGACTCACTGTCCGAACTATTCAGCAAGCAATACATCGAAACCCGCCTGCAAACCATGTTTAAGGAAATACCTTCCAGGCGGGAGGCCTTTGGCATCTTATATATCAATATTGTCGGCTTCCGCGCCATCAATGAGGCCTACGGCGTCTCAGGCGCAGACAGAATTCTGAAACTGGTTGCCAAAACCTTATCCGCGCAGATTGCCTACCCTGCCATTATCGGCCGCTGGCACGGGGCCAGCTTTATCGTCCTAGTCGACACCGACAAAAAAAGCCTGCTGCTCATGCTCGCAGACAAGCTAAAAACGCTGGTTGCTGAATCGGCCTTGCCCTTGAACGGTGAGATAATTCACGTTACCGTGTCCATTGGCTGTGCAATCTCTCAACCGCTCGATTCCATTGACTATATAATAGAGCGCGCCACCAAGGACTCTCTCGATGACCACAGCGATAACGCCCCGCCGGTTCTGCCCCCGGCCGCCAATGCCGCGCCGGTTATTGCGAAGCAACGAAACAGAAGCGGGTTTTATTCGAATAGCGCCAGAGCAGAGTAGGCCAATTATGGCCAAACTTGAAAAAAACAAGGATGGTTAAGGGATATCCCTTAACCATCCTTGTTTTTCATGTATCTAATGTTTGTCGATTAGAAATTCACGGACAGATTGGTGAAGAAGCGGTTGCGGTCAGATTTAACACATTGGCTGATGCCACCATCTCTTTCAATCATTTTATAGTTAAGGTTGGCGATCTTTAACGTGGTGTTTTTATCAAACTTATGCGTCCAGGCAACCACATAACCTTTGGCATTGTTATTCGGCCAGGTTGTCATGTCGCCAGCATTTTTATCAAAAATATTGGCCTGATCTTCAATATAGTAGTAACCGGCCATCAGACCATTTTTCCCATCTAATTTGTAGCTGAGATTGGTCTGGATGCCATTGTTCTGCTCAGATACGCTGCTTGTCAGGAATTCGGCCGAAACAGTAGCTTTATCGTTTAATTTGTGCGAACCATACAGGCTGAACAACGTGGCGCTGTCATCGGTTAGATGATTCGCCGCTATCGTATCTTTACCATAGTTAACC
>JAEZQV010000416.1 GCA_023441125.1 Bacillota bacterium | reverse complement strand
AGTCAATATTGCAGCCGCTGAAAAAAGCAATCCGCTTAACCGGGCTGCTGATTTTTTTTGTCACTTTCGTTACGCGGTCACGGAAGGGAACATCAGCCACCGCCGGCAGGCTGCGGTCTTTGGCCATCCCGGCTAAAAACAGCGGCAGGTGGCGGATTACCCGGCCGGTTTGGAAGGGCTTCTGGCCAATGGCTGCCAGGCGCAGCAGTGTATGGAAGACTTTGCGGTTGGCCAGGACAGTTTCAAATACAGCTTTGACGCCGAACGGCAGACCGTGTTCTTTTACAGCCCTGGCCCGTAATTCTTCGATCAGATGGGGAATGTCGATTTTTCCGGGGCAAATCTCAACACATTTGCGGCAGCCGATGCATAATTCGTTGATTTTTTCAAAGTCCCCCATGCTGTTTAGGAAGGCTGTTAAAATTGCGCCGATGCCGCCGGCGTAGATATGCCCGTATACATGGCCGCCGACAATGGTATAAACCGGACACACATTAAGACACGACGCACAGCGGACACATTGGTAAATTTCTTTAAATTTGTCATCATGAGCGGCTTGTAAGCGCCCGTTATCAAACAGAATAATATGGAGCTCCTTATCCTGTTCAATCCATTTCCCGTCTTGTTTCACCATGACCGGCGTCGCGCCGCAGGTCATCGTCATATAGCTGGTCATAAGCTGGCCGGTAGCATTGCGCGGTAATGTGCGGAGGATGGGGGCCGCATCTTTGATAGTGGGAATAAGTTTTTCATAGCCGATGATCACCACATGCACGCGCGGCAATGTGGTCACCAGACGGGCGTTGCCTTCATTGGTCACCAGGCCAATGGCGCCATTTTCGGCTATACCGAAGTTTGCTCCTGATATGCCCATATCGGCTTGTAAAAATTCTGTTCTGAGAGCTTTGCGGGCAGCCTGCACCATAAAAGGAATATCGGTGGGGATTTCCTGCTTAAGCTCTTTGGAGAAATAATCGGCAATCTGTTCACGGTTTAAGTGAATGGCCGGCATAACCATATGCGAAGGCTTGTGGCCGGCCAAGGAAATAATCCATTCGCCCAAGTCGGTTTCTTTAACGTGCAGGCCCGCAGCCGCCAGATCATGGTTGAGATGAATTTCTTCCGAAGCCATCGATTTGGATTTAACAATGCGCTTTACGCCTTTTTCTTTGCACAGATTTAAGAGATACTCTTTTAACGCCTTGCCGTCTTTGGCCCGGAATACTTTGGCGCCCCGTCTGGTGGCCTCCGCTTCAAACTTGTTGGCTAAGTTTTCGATATCGGCCACAGCGTTTATTTTCATTTGCCGGACCTGTTCGCGCAACGCATCAATATCGGGAACATTTTCATACGCCTTGGCTCGGGATACCGGATAGGCCTCCGCAAACCGGCTTAATGCCCCCCGTAATACTTCATCATTTAACTTTTCCTGGATTTCGTTCTTGATATTGCGATTGTTAGTTTCCATTACTTGTCACCTCCGCTAACTTCCTCGTCAACGGCAATAATGACAAAACGGCTGGGACCGTGTACACCGATCGTTAAAACGCGTTCAATGTCGGCGGTACGGCTGGGGCCGGTTATAAAGCTAATATAGCCATGGTCATATACCTGCGAGATGACCGCCATGGCCTCAGTCACACCCGGCACAATATGCCGGCTGTTCATAAAGGCGACATGTACCGGCGGCAGCATGGAGACCAGACGGCTCTCGAACGCCAGGGCATCCTGACAGACACTGCCTGATTCGGCAATGCCGAATTCAACGGCTGAAATGCCAATATCGGCACTTTCGGCGTGTTCGGCGATGTCGGCTTGCTCCGTATACAAGGTGACACCCAATTCGGCTAAGGCTGCATTAATACCGGCGGCCTGCTGCAGCGGGCTGTCAACAGCCACTACTTTGCGGGCATTGGTATACTTGACCAGATTGGTAATGACTTCTTGGGCCTCACTGGCCGTTCGAACACGAAACACTTCGGCCGACGCGTTTTTAGCCCTGGTTTCAAATTCAGGGAAAAAATTAGCGCTGCAGGCACAGGCTGTAAGCACTGGATTCCAGTTCTCACTTACTTTTTTCAAAATTTGTCACTCCCCTTATTACAGATACTAACACGGTATGATGGTCTGACCAGTATATCCTTTCGGCAATAAATCTTTAATTCCTCTCGGAATTTTGCTAAAATCGCGCAATTTACTGAAAAAATTTTAAATTATTTAATTTTGATAATTGCTGTCGGCTAGCAGGAAAATAGGTAACTGCATGGAATTATAATATTATTGTAAATTTGATACGTGTAAGGGAACAGGTGCCGTGCGCTTAATAGGGAAGCCGGTGTAATACCGGCACGGTCCCGCCACTGTAATGGGGATGCCGCTTAATACATGCCACTGGGCAACCGGGAAGGCTTTAGGCGGGCGATGAACCAGAGTCAGGAGACCTGCCTGTTCTAACACACGCCGTTAGGACCTACGGAAGATAGGCAGGTGTGGGTACAATAATCAGGCAAGCTATATTTTTTGTTTGGTATTATACCCCCTGCTGAAGGGGGTTTTTCTATTGTCCGATAAGCCAATGCGCAAAGGCATAACTACCGGCACCTGTGCGGCGGCGGCTGCCAAGGCCGCGGTTTTGGCCTGGCAGGGGCAGCTGGTAGCTGCCGTTGAAGTCCTGTCGCCCCAGGGGGTGACATTGGTGGCGCCGGTGGCCGGAAGCCGGGCAACCGCCGGCGGCGGTACTGCGTGGATTATTAAAGATGCCGGCGACGACCCGGATATCACCAATGGTGTCCAAATTGTGGCGGAAGTAGTTATTACCGACCAGCCAGGCATTGTTATACAGGCTGGCACCGGGGTGGGAACCGTGACCAAGCCGGGATTAGCCGTGCCTGTAGGCGAGCCGGCAGTTAACCCGGGACCGCGTACTATGATTACCAGCGCCGTGTCTCAATGTTTACCCGCCGGTAAAGGGGCCATTGTGACCGTTTCCATTCCGGATGGCGAAAGACTGGCAGCCAGAACACTCAATCCTATCCTGGGTATTGCCGGCGGCTTGTCAATCATTGGTACGACCGGCATTGTCGAACCCATGTCGGAAGAGGCTTTCAAAAATTCACTGGTGCCGCAAATCAGTGTGGTGAAAGCCCTGGGCTATACTGACATTGTATTTGCACCGGGGAAAATTGGTCAGGATATAGCAATTAACCGGTACGGACTGCCGGCCGCGGCAGTGGTGCAAACCAGCAATTTTATCGGCCACATGCTGGAAAATGCCGTTAAGTATGGTATGAACCGGGTGCTCCTGTTCGGCCATCTCGGCAAAATTGTTAAAGTATCGGCAGGAATTTTCCATACCCATAACCGGATGGCTGATGCCCGGCTGGAGACCCTGGCCGCTTATATGGCCGCCAGCGGTGCGCCTCAGACCGCTATTGAAGAGGTGTTGGCGGCGACAACGACCGAGGCGGCCATGCCGATCATTGCCCGCTATAACTTGACTGGCGTGTATAATTTGCTGGCAGAGCGGGCCAGTGTCAGAGCCGGACGCTATGTGTTCGGCGATTTGCAGGTGGGGACGGTTATTGTGACTTTGCAGGGAGAGATACTGGGGCTTGACAAGACGGCCCGCGAAATTGGAGGCCATTTAGGATGGAATGTGGATATCGGATCATAATTGTCGGCATTGGCCCCGGTTCGCCGGACTATGTGCTGCCCATTGCCAGCCGGACGATTGCGGCGGCTAAGGTTTTGGTGGGAAGCAAGCGGGCTTTGGATTCATTTGCTGCCGCCAACCAGCTCACTAAGCTGATTGACAAGGATATTAAAGGCGTTTTGGAATTTATCGAAAGTCACCTGGCCAGTCAGGACATCGTTGTCATGGTGTCAGGGGATCCCGGCTTTTATAGTATGCTTGTCGCTATTAGAAACCATTTTCCGGCCGAGCGTATTTCGGTTATTCCGGGAATCAGCTCCGCCCAACTGGCTTTTGCCCGCCTGGGCGAAGCCTGGCAGGATGCCGCTTTAATCAGTATGCATGGCCGGCCGGTCGCTGATGAAATTTTACAGTACCGGCCGCAGCATAAACTGGGAATATTGACTGATGCCCAGCATAATCCCGCGCACATTGCCCGGATTCTGCTGGAACGCGACTGGCCGGGAACGGCTGCCGTGTGGTTATGCGCCAATTTGTCTTATGACAGTGAAGTGATAGCTGCTATGTCACTGGCTGAGGCGGCAGATACGCCCGGGTATGAACATTGTGTGATGGTGGTGAAAGCATGAGCCAAGGATTAGGCATTCCGGACGACCAGTTTATCCGGGGCAATATCCCGATGACCAAGCAGGAGATTCGGATATTAGTACTGGCCAAGGCCAATATCGGTGCCGGTGATACGGTGATTGATGTGGGGGCAGGCACCGGTTCCCTGTCTGTAGAAGCCGCCCTGCTGGCAAAACAGGGCAGGGTTATTGCCATTGAACGTGAAGCGGAGGGAGTTGAGCTGATAAAAGCCAATGCTGCCAAGTTTGCCGTCGCCAACCTGGCGGCAGTGGCGGGAGCGGCACCGGCCGCCATGGCCGGTTTGCCTGCGGCTGACGTCATTTTGATCGGCGGCAGCGGCGGGAAGCTTGCTGAAATTTTAACCGCTGCCAACCAACTGCTTAAAGCAGGCGGACGGCTGATCGTAACTGCCGTTACAGTAGAGACGCTGTCTACTGCGCTGGGCAGTTTAAAGCAAATGACACAGTTCAGCGTCGAGGCCTGCTGTGTACAGGTTACCCGGATTCAGCCGGCAGGTAACAGCCATATGTTTAGAGCGCTTAATCCTATATATATTATCGCCTGTACGAAAGAGAGATAGGCTGCTAAAGCATGCTGCATACAGCCTTAAAGAAGGGAGAATATCCATGAATGTATTTTTTGTAGGAGCCGGTCCGGGGGACCCGGAGCTGATTACTGTCAAGGGACAGCGTCTTTTAGGGCAAGCCGACATCATTATTTACGCCGGTTCATTAGTAAATCCAGCCCTGTTGTCACTGGCTAAAAATGGTGCCGCTATTTACAACAGCGCCTCGATGACTCTGGCTGAGGTAATCGCGGTGATGGAACAAGGGGTTAAGGAGAACAAACTGGTGGTTCGTCTACATACCGGTGACCCCAGTATCTATGGTGCCATTCAGGAACAAATGGATGCCCTGGCGCCGAAAAACATTACTTTTGAAGTTGTTCCGGGAGTGAGTTCTTTCCTGGCAACGGCGGCCGCACTGAAACAGGAATATACCTTGCCTGATGTGTCCCAAACGGTTATTATTACCCGGCTGGAAGGGCGCACCCCGGTGCCGGACAAAGAAAAACTGGCTAAGCTTGCCAGCCATGAGGCCACGATGTGTATCTTTTTGAGTGTGCATATGCTGGACAATGTTGTGCAGGAACTGGTGGAAGGCGGGTATGCCTATGATACACCGGTAGCTATTGTGCAAAAGGCTTCCTGGCCTGATCAGAAAATCTTCCGGGCGACGCTGGCCACTATTGCCCAGCTTGCCAGAGACAACCATATTGACCGCACGGCGATGATTGTAGTCGGCAAAGTCCTGCATACCGATTATGCCTTGTCGCGGCTGTACGCTCCTGAGTTCGGCCATATGTTCCGAGAGGCGCAGGAGGCTAAGTAAGTTGTGAAGCTGGCAGTCATTTCTGTTACTCATAAAGGAGCCGAACTGGCTGAGCGGATAGCGCCGCTGTTAGGCCCGGCAGTAGATGTGTATGCCAAGACCGGCCGCAATCCGGTCAGTTCACAGCAAAGTTACCGCAATTTGAGTGAACTGGTTAATGAAATCTTTGCCGAGTATGCCGGCCTGGTGTTTATCATGGCGGCAGGCATTGTAGTAAGGGTCATTGCCGCACATGTCAGGGACAAAAGGATTGATCCGGCGGTAGTGGTTATGGATGACGGCGGACAGTACGCCATTAGTTTGCTGTCAGGGCATATCGGCGGCGCCAATGATCTGACCCGTTTGGTAAGCCAGGCGGCCGGCGCCATCCCGGTTATTACGACGGCAACGGATGTTGCCCGCTTACCGGCGGCTGATGTGCTGGCAGTAAAATTAAATTTAGCGATTGAACCATTCCGTTCTCTGAAAACGATTAATGCTGCTATTGTCAATGGTGACCGGGTAGCATTCTTTATCGATGAGAAGCTGAACGGGCAGGAACAGTACCGCGCATTGGCAGCCCAGCAGGAAATCATGCTCGCCGATCTTAATGAACTGGCGCAGGCGGATACCTATGATGCGGCTGTTGTAATTACCGACAGGCAACTGGAGATTGCCAAACCACACTTGTACTTGCGTCCGGGCAGCCTGGCTATTGGTCTGGGGTGCCGCCGGGGGACTACGAGTGCCGAGATTTTGGCAGCTATTAACCAGGCTTGCCAGCAAGCCGGCTGCAGCTTCAAAAGTGTTGCCGTGATTGGGAGCACGGTGGTCAAGGAAGACGAAATCGGTCTGTTGGCGGCCGCCCAGCAACTGGATGTGCCTGTCGAATTTTTTAGTAACGAGCAACTGCAGCGGTGTATCGAAGAAAACCAACTAGCTTTATCGGAATTTGTCAATGAAAAGATAGGAGTGGGAAATGTATGCGAACCAGCAGCAATTCTGGCGGGTCAGAACAACAAGCTGATATTGCCAAAAACCAAATATCACAAAGTGACTGTGGCTATCACGCCGGTAAAATATCGGTGGTGGGAATAGGGCCGGGCAGCACGATCGATATGACACCCCGGGCCAGGCAGGCTATAGAGTGCTCTGAGGTTATCGTAGGGTATGACACGTATCTGGATTTAATTCAGGATTTACTGCCGGGTAAAGCCACAATCGGCACAGGCATGATGCAGGAGATTGACCGCTGTCAGGCCGCTGTGGAACAGGCCATGGCCGGCAAGCAGGTAGCCGTTATCTCCAGCGGCGACCCTGGCGTATACGGGATGGCCGGCCTTGTACTTGAACTTGTGGCCAAATATCCGTCAAGCGTTCAGCCCGCAGTCAGTGTGATTCCCGGGATTAGCGCTGTCAGTGCGGCCGCCGCTATATTAGGTGCGCCGTTAATGCATGATTTTGCCGTTATCAGCTTAAGTGACCTGCTCACTCCCTGGGAAGTCATTGAGAAAAGAATTGAGATGGCCGCGGCCGGTGATTTTGTAATTGCAATTTATAATCCCAAGAGTATCCGCCGGACAAGCCAGATTGAGACAGTACGCGAAATTACGCTAAGACACAGAGGTTCAGACACGCCTGTCGGCATAGTGCATCACGCCAGCCGGGCCAAAGAAAATATGACGCTGTCTACCCTCGATCATTTTACTAAAGAACACATCGATATGTTTTCCCTGGTCATTATCGGTAATAGTCAGACCTATATTGCCGACGGCAGAATGGTAACGCCGCGGGGCTACCGGTTATGATTCTGGTGCTGGCCGGAACGCTTGACGGTCGTGAACTGGCGGCCTATCTGGCGCAAAGCGGCCAGCAGGTACTTGTGTCTGTCGTCAGCAGTTATGGACGAAGCCTGGCTGAATTGCCCGGCATTTCTGTCCACACCGGGCAGTTGTCACTGGACGGGATGAAAGCGTTAATCACGGTTCAGGGAATAACGGCTGTTGTTGATGCCAGTCATCCTTATGCCGAAAATGTTTCCGTAAATGCCATGGCGGCCTGTGCTGCCAGTCATATACGCTATATCCGTTACGAACGGTCAGAGGTTTCTGTGCCTGATTATGGGCAGCTGCACCTGGCCCGGGATGCCGGCGAAGCGGCAAAAATTGCCGCCGGTTTGGGTAAAGTGGTTTTTCTGACCACCGGCAGCCGTACCTTGCAGGTATTTAAAAATGAACCATTATTACAGAACTGCCGGGTAATTGCGCGGGTACTGCCGCAGCCGGATGTTGTGAACGAGTGTATCAATCTCGGCTTTAGTCCCGGGGACATTGTCGCCATGCAAGGGCCGTTTTCCCGGGAACTCAATATAGCCCTGTTTAAAGAATTTGGCGCTGAGGTTATTATCACGAAAAACAGCGGAACAATCGGCGGCGCCGACACTAAGCTGGCGGCTGCCATGGAGCTGGGTCTGCCAATTGTTATGATTGGCCGGCCGGCGATTGAGTATAAAAACCTGTGCCGGTCCCAAACCGAAGTCCTAAAGCTGCTGTGCTTATAAATATATCAGGGAGGTAGCATGATGGAGTACATAAAAGACCCCATGGCCATTGAAACGCGCAGTATGGAAATTATTGCCCCGTACTTGGCCAAGTTTAATCTGGATGAGCAGGCAATCAAGGTTTATTCCCGCATTATCCACGCTGCCGGTGACCCGGATTACGCCAATATAATCAAGATTCATCCGGAGGCCATTACGGCCGGCCTGGCTGCACTCCAAAGCGGCTGTAACATTTTTTGCGATGTAGAAATGGTACGGACCGGGATTAACAAGCGCCGGCTGGCTGAATTCGGCGGCCAGGCCTACTGTCTGGTGGCTGATGAAACTGTGGCCCGGGAGGCTAAGGCTGCCGGGATTACCCGCTCTATGGCGGCTATGCGCAAATTTGGCAAAGAGCTTAATGGCGCTATTGTGGCTATTGGCAATGCCCCAACTGCATTATTTGAAGTTTTGCAGATGATCCAAACGGAGCAGATTAAACCGGCGCTCATTATTGGCGTTCCGGTCGGCTTTGTCGGTGCCGCCGAATCGAAAGATTTACTTTATACCACAGCCCCCGTACCGTACATTACTGTATTGGGCAATAAAGGCGGCAGTCCTATTGCGGCAGCTTCCGTAAATGCCGTTATGTATATGCTGGGGCGTTAACAAAATTGTTTTAACCTGCAGTCTGAGGGGCGATTGGGCTGGTTGTAACAGCAGAGCACTGAATACTAGGAGGAGTTACGCATGGGCCAAGTGAATACGCCACGGGTAGTGATTGCCGGAGTCAGCAGCGGTGTTGGCAAAACAACCATAGTAACTGGTTTGCTCGCCGCATTAGCGGGGCGTGGTCTAAAAGTTCAATCCTATAAAGTGGGGCCAGACTATATCGACCCGGGTTTTCACCGGTTGGCCAGCGGTAAAAATGCCCATAACCTGGATACCTGGCTGGTGCCGCCGGCAACATTAGCCGAAATTTTTGCCAGCACGGCGGCCGGCAATGATATTGCGGTTATCGAAGGGGTTATGGGGCTGTTTGACGGGGGACGAGCCGGTGTCAGCAGCACAGCCGCAGTAGCAAAAATGCTGAAAGCACCCGTTGTGCTGGTTATTGACGCTAAATCCATGGGCGAAAGTGCTGCTGCCATTGCCTTAGGGTTTAAAACCTATGATCCGGAGCTTAATCTGGCCGGTGTCATAATTAACCGGCTTGGCTCCGAAAGCCACCGGCTAATGGTCTGTGAGGCGCTTGCTCGCTTAGAGATACCGGTCATTGGTGCGGTTTTTCGCAACCATGAGCTGGTGATGCCGGAACGGCATCTGGGACTGACGCCGGTTACCGAACAGGACGCAGTGGCAGCCGTAGCGGAAATGGGCCGGCAGGTCAGCCGGCAGGTGTCTGTTGATGAATTGCTGGCCTTGGCCAAAACGGCGGCACCTTTATTAAAACCCGAGGGGAATGCTGCGGTACAGCGCAAGCGGGACAAAGTACGGATTGGCGTAGCTCAGGATGATGTATTCACTTTTTATTATCCCTCCAGTCTGGAGGTCCTCAGTGAGTTCGGTGCCGAACTGGTCCCGTTCAGTCCGCTTAAGGACAGCCGGTTGCCTGCTGTCGACGGCCTTGTACTGGGCGGCGGTTTTCCGGAAATGTTTGTTACGGAATTAGCCGCCAACACTGCCATGCGCAGCAGCATAGTACGGGCGGCGGCGAGCGGTATGCCGATTTACGCCGAGTGCGGCGGCCTGATGTACCTTGCCCGGCAGATCATAGACTTTAACGGTCAGGCCCATGACATGACCGGAGTTATCCCGGCGGTATGTGAAATGCAAGCTAAACTCGAAACCGTCGGTTATGTGGAAACGACGGCTTTGACTGATAATGTATTATGCGCCGGCGGGGAAATGTTGCGCGGCCATGAGTTTCATTTTTCCCGTATGTTTCCAGATGAAAAGGGAGAGGAATTTCCCTGGGCCTTTACCTTTAAGAAAATGCGGACCGGCGCCCAATACCGGGGCGGATATGCGGCCGGCCAGGTGCTGGCTTCCTATCTGCACATGCATTTTGCCGGCAACCGGCCGGCCGCAGAACGGTTTGTCGCACAATGCGCCGAGTATAAGCGGCTGAGCGGTCAGGGAGGTAAATAATATGGCGGGGAAGATTGTTCTGGTTACCGGGGGGGCGCGCAGCGGCAAAAGCACGTTTGCCGAACGGTATGCAGCCCAAGGGGGGCGCAGTGTGGCTTATATTGCCACTGCGCAAATTTACGATGACGAAATGCGGGAGCGGGTAACGATTCATCAAAGCCGCCGCCCGGCCAGCTGGCCGACCTTTGAAGCTCCTTACCAGGCCGAGCTGGCCATGGTGCAGGCTGTTCAGGGAGCGGACGCCGTATTATTTGACTGCCTGACACTGTATACCAGCAATCTGTTACTGGCGCCGGCTGCACCGTCAGACCGGGAAGAACGGCGCCAGGCCGTACTTGACGCCATTGAAAGGCTGCTGACAAGCGCCAGACAGGCAAAAAGCGATGTTATTTTTGTTACCAATGAAGTTGGCTTAGGTATTGTGCCCGATAATGCCCTGGCCAGGGAATACCGTGATATTGCCGGGCTTGTCAACCAAAAGGTGGCCGGCCTTGCCGATGAAGTGTATCTGGTGGTTAGTGGTTTGGCGGTGGAACTAAAAAAAATCGCCGTTAGTCTGGGGGAGGGTGAACGCAATGGCTAAAGCAATTATGCTGCAGGGGACAAGCTCCCATGTCGGCAAAAGTATTTTAACAACGGCACTGTGCCGGATCTTTAAACAAGACGGAATGAAAGTTACGCCTTTTAAGGCGCAAAATATGGCTTTAAATTCTTATGTGACTAAAAGCGGCGGCGAAATGGGCCGGGCTCAGGTGGCGCAGGCCGAAGCGGCCGGCTTGGACCCGGCTGTTGAAATGAATCCGGTTTTGTTAAAGCCCACCGGCAATTCCTGTTCCCAGGTTATTGTCATGGGGAAAGCAGTCGGTAATATGTCGGCTAAAGAATATCATGCCGGTTATAGTCTGAAAGCATTGGGCGTTGTTACCGAATGTCTGCAGAAGCTAAATAAGGATTTTGACGTGATTGTGATTGAAGGCGCAGGCAGCCCGGCCGAAGTCAATCTCAAAGATAACGATATTGTGAACATGCGTATTGCCAAACTGGCCCCGTCGCCGGTGTTGTTAATTGCCGACATTGACAGGGGAGGCGCGCTGGCCTCGGTGGTAGGCACGCTGGAACTGTTGGCGCCGGACGAGCGGGATTTGGTAAAAGGTATAATTATTAACAAATTCCGGGGTGATATAAGTCTGTTGCAGCCGGCCCTCGAGTTCCTCGAGGCCAAAACCGGCAAGCCGGTGGTCGGTGTTGTGCCGCATCTTGACCGGCTGGGTATTGATGATGAGGATTCGGTATCGCTGGAAGACAAGCAGCAGTCGGTGAAAACCGGCGAACTGGACGTAGCTGTTTTGCGTTTGCCCAAAATATCCAATTTTACTGATTTTGACGCCTTAGCCAATGAAAGTGACGTGCGGGTCAGATATGTACGTCAGGGGGAAGCCATTGGCAAACCGGACCTCATTATCCTGCCAGGCAGTAAAAATACCACCGAAGATTTATTATATTTGCGGCACCATGGCTATGAAACGGAAATTATTAAACTGGCCAAAAGCGGCACCCCCATTGTCGGTATTTGCGGCGGTTACCAGATGCTGGGACGGGAGGTGCAAGACCCGGAGCATACCGAATCAGACCTTGATAAAATAATGGGACTGGGGCTCATTGACAGTATTACAATTTTTGCCGCTGATAAAGTCACGCATCAGGTTAAAGCCAAGGCCAAGCATCATAATTTTTTAGGCATCAGCTATAGCGGTGAGAATCTGACCGGCTACGAAATTCATATGGGCCGTACCCAGTTCCTTACGCCTGTAGACCCGGCCTTCACCATTACTACCCGTTCCGGTGCGGCGGTTGATATGGCGGATGGGGCAGTTTCCCCGGACGGTTTGGTTATGGGTACCTATATGCATGGTGTTTTTGACAATGATGTTTACCGCCGGGCGGTGCTTGATGCACTGCGCCTGCGCAAAGGGCTGGCCCCGCTCGGCGTTGTCCAGGACACTCAGGCCTTGAAAGACGCTGCCTACAACCGGTTGGCCGACGTCGTCAGAAAGAGTATGGACATGGACTTGGTGTACAGGATCATGAACGAGTCCGCTGGTAAATAATATGGAACACTATCTGGCATTAGGCGCGGTGGTTATTGACCGTCTTGTCGGCGATCCGCGCACGGCATTGCACCCGGTAGTTATCATTGGCAATTGGATTGCCTGGCTGGAACGGCAGTTACTCAGTGCCAGTCACACGCCAGGCCGCAAAAAAATGGCGGGAGCCATGCTGGTGGCAACCGTGCTGGCGGTGACATACGGGTTAGCCTGGCTGCTGCTGACGGCACTCACTGCGTTGCATCCCTGGGCCGGATACATTGGCGGGGCGTTGTTGCTGTCCTTTACCATCTCGCCGCGCAGCCTGGCCGAAGCCGGCCGGGAGATAGCCGGCTTTCTTACTACCGGCAATATGGCCGAGGCCCGGTATAAGGTGGGCTGGATTGTCGGGCGTGATACGGCCCGGCTGGACACGGCCGAGGTTACCCGGGCTACGGTTGAGACGATTGCCGAGAATATTGTCGACGGCATTACTTCACCGCTGTTTTATGCTATAATCGGTGGTATACCGCTCGCCTGCCTGTATCGGGCTGTTAACACCATGGACTCCATGGTTGGCTACAAAAATGAAAAGTACCGGGACTTTGGCATGGTTGCCGCCCGGGTTGATGATGTGTTCAATTTCCTTCCTGCGAGAATTACCGGTATGTTAATCATTCTGGCCGCGGTTATACTCAATAGGGATGCCGGCGGTGCCTGGCAGGCCATTCGCCGTGACGCCGCCAAACATCCCAGTCCGAACAGTGGTTTTGCTGAGGCCGGAGTTGCCGGCGCATTGGGAATCAGGCTGGGGGGACTCAACTATTATGGCGGTGTGGCCTCTTTACGGGCTTATATGGGCGAGGCCAAACATACGCTCCAGCCGGTACATATTGAACAAGCCATTCAGATTATGTATTGGGTGACCGCGCTTTTCCTGGCGGCGGCATTTGCATGTAAAGGGCTGCTCTTTTATTATTTGGCAGCAGCCTGAGGTGGAGGAATTGAAATTTGAAAGATTTTTTTACGGGCTTACAGTTTCTTACCCGGCTTCGAATTGTTGAGCAGACAGATTGGTCACCGGAGAGTTTTGGCCGCAGTGTAAAGTATTTTACCTTGATCGGGGCTATTATTGGTTTGCTGTTGGCCGGTTTTAATTATTTCTTAAGTCAGGTCTTACCGACGCATGTGTTGGCGGCTATTATTATTTTAGCTGAGATTTTGCTTACCGGCGGGCTGCATTGCGACGGGTTTATGGATACGGCCGACGGCGTATTTTCCGGCAGGTCCCGGGAGCGTATGCTGGAGATTATGAAAGACAGCCGGGTCGGGGCAAACGGGGTAGTGGCTTTCGGGCTGCTGCTGCTGCTAAAGTATTCGCTGATTATTGATATGACGCCCACAATGCTTACTACCGCCCTTATTATTATGCCGGTGGCCGGCCGGATGTCCATGGTCACCAGTATTACCGCCTTTCCGTATGCCCGTCCTGACGGGATGGGTAAGGCTTTTGCCCAGTATGCCGGCCGTTCGACTTTATTCATTACTGCCATGATAGCTCTTGCCGTTGTCCTGCCTTTTGGTCTCCAGGCGTCAATAAGCGCCGGTGTGGCCGTTTTGGCCGGCGTTCTGACAGCCCGTTATTTTGCCAATGTGCTGGGCGGATTAACCGGCGATACCTACGGCGCAGTAACCGAGCTGACCGAGCTGGTCGCCTTGCTCGTGTTTGTCATTTAGACAGATTTTGATTCATTTACTGAAAGGCAGACTTGTTCTATGACGATTAAAGTGAAAGCGCCCGGCTCATGCGGCGAATTGGTCCAGGGTACAATCAACGGGGTAAACTTTTTGATTACCTGTCCGGTGGATTGGTATTCCGAAGTGTCGGTGATTCCCGGCGGCAGTATGGCCAAGGCCGGTCCCAAGACAGCGGCTGCGGTGGATAAAACCTGTGCTTACCTCAAGCGGACAGGCCACTTTGGTTTAACTGTAGACTCTGATTTGCCGGTGGGCAAAGGCATGGCCTCGAGCAGTGCGGATATCAGCGCGGCCTGCCAGGCGGCTGCCTTGGCAACAGCAGGCCGGACCTTGACCTGCGACGAAATCGCCGATATTGCTTTGGCGATTGAACCAACAGACGGGATATTTTATCCGGGCATTATTATGTTTGACCATGTGCAGGGAAAAATCCGCCGCGTCCTGGGTGCGCCACCGCCTATCTGTATTGCGGTCTTTGATGCCGGCGGCGAGGTAGACACACTGGCTTTTAACGACCGGGAAGATTTAGCCAGTCTAAATCAGGCGAAAGAGATGCAAGTTGCCGCCGCTGTTGAATTAGTGGCCCAGGGACTGGCAACCGGCGATGCCGCTCTTATTGGCCAAGGGGCAACGATGAGTGCGGTTGCCAATCAAGCCATACTGTTCAAGCCTTGTCTCGAACAGGTTATAAATATCAGCCGGGATTTCGGGGCGGTGGGGGTGTGTGCTGCTCACAGCGGCACGGTGCTGGGCGTTATGTTCAGTGCCGGCAAATTAGCCGGCCGGGAAGCTTGCATTACCGCAATATCCCGGACTTGCCCTGAGGTTACCTATTTACGGACTACCCACCTGATCGCCGGCGGACTTATCATTACAGGAGATGATGGCAATGGGCGCTGATAACCGGACCCCGGGCTGCTTTATTCATGGCGGCAATGTCCACGCTTGGGCGAGGGCGAGCGGCGGTGCAATTACCGACTTGCTGGATTACAGTGCCAATATCAACCCCCTGGGATTGTCTGACAAAGTGCGACTGGCGATTATGCAGGCCGTCGAGCAGGTCATTCATTATCCCGATGCTGAGGCAACTATGCTCAAAGCTGCCCTTGGGCAGTATTATCAGGTAGAGCCCGGGCAGATTACCGTGGGGAATGGGGCCGTTGAGTTACTCTATGTATTGGCCCATACGCTCAGACCCAAACGGGTGCTGATTCCGGCGCCTGCTTTTTGTGAATATGAGCGGGCTGCGCGGGCCGCCGGCGCCGGAATCGAATATTTCTATCTGCCGCCGGCAGAAAATTTTGTTGTGGATGTAAGTTCACTGGGCAATTGCCTGCCCGGGATGGATATGGTGTTTATCGGCAATCCCAATAATCCGACCGGAACGCTGTTAACGGTTTCCCAGCTGGAACAAGTAGTGCTGGCGGCCAGACAGACAGGTGCAGTGGTGGTTGTTGATGAATCCTTTATGGATTTTCTTGTTGATGACCGTGGCTATACCTGCCGGCCACTGCTTAAAAATTACGATAATCTGGTTATCCTTCATTCGCTCACTAAATTTTACGCAATTCCCGGCCTGAGACTGGGCTTTGCGCTAACTCATCCTGATTTGGCGGCTAAACTGCATGCGGCGAAAGATCCCTGGAATGTTAACTCTTTGGCGCAAGCTGCCGGCATAGCCGCGCTGACCGATGACCGTTATCAGCAAAAAAGTCGTGAAGTGGTGCAG
>JAEZQV010000415.1 GCA_023441125.1 Bacillota bacterium | reverse complement strand
GGCTTAAGGCATCGCCCTGCAGCAGCTGAACAAAATCCGGCCGAAACCAGGCATTCGCCTGGGCCGCAAGGTTAAAATTCTCCCTGGCTTTATCCAGCATCTCGGGAACCTTATCCACGGCGATAACCGCCTGGGGCCGGCGCGTAAAATAGGCAAACTGCAGCGCCTCCAACCCGCCGCCTACCCCCACGTACAGGATGCGCTCCCCGGGATTCAGCTCGCCGAAATGAACGGTTGTCCCGCAGCCATAATTCATGGCCTGCATAGCCTCCGGAACGGTAAGTCCCGGCAAAAAGCGGGTTTTGCCGGCAACACAGCAGAGACCGGCCTGCGGAGTCAACGCCGCCTCTTTATAAAACGCCTGCGTAGTGTCCAGATACCCCATATTCCTCCCCCCTTACCTTTGCATCTATATTTTGGCTATAAGACCTACACACTTATTAGACAAATGCAATTATTATGCCAACCCATAGGAAAAACGGCCCTGTCAAGGTCTTACCGGCAAAATAGGCTCTATATTTGCCAAATACTTTGTACTCCGCAAGAAAAGATGTAGGTCATATGTAAACAAGCTGAATTTGATGTTTATCAGGTGTAACAGTAGTGTCACGGAGTTGTGACACTACTGTTACACCATTTCACAGGCCTACTTCCTGAGACCCGGAAAATACCACGGGAAACCAAGGGGACAGGGACGTTGTTTGGGGAGCTGCTACTCTGCGGCGGCCGGTGTCTCCCACCAAGCAAAAACACCTTCCATAACAGGACTGTTACAGAAGGTGAACGTACTGCCGTATTCACTTTAAACGAAAAATCCACGGAAACACAAATAACCCCAAAACGAAGCCAAAACAAAACATGCCTACCGCCAAAAGCAGAATGTCATTGGCCGCCATAGCCTCATTCTCCTCCCAACGCATCCAGTGCCAGATTCAATGCCAGCACATTGACCCGGTCTTCGCCGAAGAACCCCCATTGCCGCCCCTCGACATGACGCGCCACCAATTGCCGCACTTGGTCAGCAGCCAAGCCGCGTTCCCTGGCAACCCGCTCAACCTGGAGATAGGCAGCAGCGGGTGAAATATGCGGATCTAAGCCACTGCCTGAAGCCAGCACCAAATCGGCTGGTACAGCGCTATCTTGAGACAAACCATTTTCCTCCTGCACTTTCTTTACGTTGTCTGCCGCCGCAGCCATCAGCTGCTGATTGGTCGGCCCCAGATTGGAGCCGGAGGAACTGGTGGCATCATAGCCATCTTTGCCTGCTGCTGACGGCCGGCCATGAAAATAGAGGGGGCTGGTAAAATTTTACCAATCAGCCTGGAACCAACCGGTACGCCGTTGTGCATAATTATCGATCCGTTAGCCTGAGCGGGAAATAGCGCTTGCGCCAAGCCTGTCATGGCCAGCATCGCCGCCGCACCGGCCATTTGTCGGAGCATAATTCTCAACAACCTTTCTTGCGCTTCTGTACGGTAACTACACCAAGCCAAGGGCTACGATGATACTGTCAATCAGTTTGATCCCGATGAACGGAGCAATAATTCCGCCCAGGCCATACAGCAAAATGTTACGTTTAAGCAACACTTCCGCCCCTACCGGCCGGTATTGCACCCCGCGCAAAGCCAGCGGCACCAGCGCGATAATGATCAGGGCGTTAAAAATGACGGCGCTTAGAATAGCGCTTGCCGGTGTGGCCAGACCCATAATATTAAACACATTCAGCACCGGAAAGGCGCCGGCAAACATGGCCGGGATAATGGCAAAGTATTTGGCTACGTCGTTGGCTACACTAAAGGTAGTGAGTGAGCCACGGGTAATTAAAAGCTGTTTGCCGATTTCCACAACTTCAATCAGTTTGGTCGGATTGCTGTCAAGATCGACCATATTGCCGGCCTCTTTGGCCGCCTGGGTGCCACTGTTCATAGCCACGCCCACGTCGGCCTGGGCCAGGGCCGATGCGCCGCCCGGATGAGCTGGGCTGAAAACGGGCTGGCGCTCACACCAACCATTACCCGGCCGTAAACCGCAGCCCCAATTCCGCGGCGCATTAATATTACCGGGATGGAAAATTTTTTTTAAGACCTGTTCCGCCTGACCGGAAACATACACCTTGCCGTCTTTCAGCCGCTTTATCAAGTCTTCTGGCGGTATATCAATCAACTGGATGCTGTCGGCCTGATCAATAAAAGAATCCGGCACCGTTTCCCGGACAAGCACGCCGGTAATCTGGGCCACCACGTCATTTAAACTCTCGATGTGCTGGATGTTAAGCGTTGTATAAACATGAATGCCGGCATTTAACAGTTCCTCAACATCCTGAAACCGCCGGTTATGCCGGGAACCGCCGACATTGGTATGCGCAAGTTCATCCACCAGTACTACTTCCGGTTGTTGCGCCAGGATACCGTCTATGTCCACTTCCTGTAAATGCTTGCCGCGATAAACCAACGCTTTAGGGGCAAGCCGCGGCAGGCCAGCCACCATTTTTTCAGTTTCCGCCCGGCCGTGGGTTTCAACCCAGCCAATCATTACGCGGGTTCCTTCTGCCAGACGTTCATGGGCCGCTTCCAGCATGGTGTACGTTTTGCCTACGCCGGCAGCAGCGCCCAGAAAAACCGTTAACTTGCCGCGTTTTTCTTTATGGATTTTCTGCAATAATTCTTCCGGATCAGGCCGGCGTTCTGATTCTTTGGCCATACTCTGTATCACCCCCCCTGCCAGGCAATCAGCGCTAGCATTCTCATCTTTACGATGCAACTCTGGGATCAAACATCATCTTCCTGCCACCAAAGCATAGGGCGGCATTTTTATTGTACTGCCATTCCGTGTAAAATCGGTATCAATAAACAGTGTGCTGGTGTAAAAAAAACGCAAAGATGGCTGTCTGTAAGTAAATACCGCCCCGAATCCAGGTTCGCGGCGGTATTGCAATAGTTAGTAAGGAAAAGTGCCAGGGCAGAAAGTATACTTCGCCTTTTTTCGTAAACGCTATAAGCATTATCTCCCTTGCCCACACTATATG
>JAEZQV010000393.1 GCA_023441125.1 Bacillota bacterium | reverse complement strand
CCGGTAACCAGGTCCTTGCCGCCAGCGGCCAGCGGTCCGGTCAGCTTCAGCACTTCCTCCCGGAACCTGGCAATACCCCAGTCTGCCAGCAAAAATTTCAGGCGGGCATGATTGCGTTTTTCGCGGTAGCCGTAATCGCGGAAGATAATACCTACCGCCTGGGCGACAGCCAGTACTTGTCCAGGCGGAACAAAAATATCCAGCGGCTGGGCCATGCGCGGCTGGGCCGAAAGACCGCCCCCGACCAGCACATTAAAGCCGATGGTTGTTACGCCGTTAATCTCTTTTTCCGCCGGCGTAAAGGACAAATCGTTGATCTCGGCATGAACCGGATTATGAACACTGCCGGAAATAGAGATTTTGTACTTACGGGGCAGGTTGGAAAAATCCCGGTTGTTATGGAAAAAATCCGATACCTCCTTCAGTATAGGCGCAGTATCGAGCACTTCTTCCGGATCATAGCCGGCGACCGGGTTGCCGACAATGGTCCGCGGACAGTCTCCGGCCGATTCAATACAGCTTAACCCGACTTTAGCCAGTCTGGCGAAAATATCGGGCAGGTACTCCACCCGGACCCAGTGGAACTGAATGGCATGGCGCGTGGAAATATCGAGCAAATTGCGGCCATAATCACGGGCAATGCCGCCTAATACTCTGGCCTGAGCCGCAGTGAGCACCCCGCCGGGGATTTTCACTCGCAGCAGGAAATAGCCCTCCTCTTTAGGGCGCGATATGTAAAGCCCCAGCCATTTCAGCAAATCAAAGTCCTGTTCCTGGACGGAGGCAAAACCTTGTTGCGCGAAACGCGCAATGTCCCCGACAATATCCAGCCCGTCTTTTTCCAGCTTAATGAGTTCAACCTTATTCAATTTTGTCAGATCATTGGCCCAAATTGGTTTCACATGGATTCCCCCCGGTTAGTAGTGTAAAGACAATAAGGCCAAAGTTCACCTATTGAACCTTGGCCTTCAGTTTTCTGATTAGCACATAAATACCCTATCAAAATTTTTGCTGTTTGTAAAGTAAATTATAACCGTACCGGCTCAGTGCTAAATACCGTCGCCGTGGAGACCGGTTAATTTGCCTACCCGGTATTTTTCCGTTCTTTCCACCTGCATGATCTGTCCGGCCTGAATTTGGATAGCCACCTTGCCATACTCCATGCCGCTGACCGATTGCACAATCCGTATGCGTACCGAGGCGGCTGCATTAGCCTCTTTCCCGGCGGCTTTGCCAGCTGCTTTGGCCTGCTGGTCACAAATCCGGATCTTCTCCAGCTTTTCCAGTTGGATTACTTTGGAATCCTGGATAACCAGGGTAAGCGATCCAAAGCTGATATCCCGGATGGCCTGTTCAATAAGATCAAGGGCAGCATCGGAAAAATGCTTGCCCGGGTTCACCACATCCTGTTTAGACATCCTTAATTCCCCCATTTGGCTATGACTAAGCACGTTTGGCCCGGTAGCCGTATGTTTCTGATACTTTCCGGCCAATTCCCCGAATTTTGCCGGTAATACATGACCGACAGTGCGCCGGCGTGTCGTTAATACAAATTTTACCGGGATACAGCAAATACAGTTGCCGGTATTCACCCTCTGTGACATTAGGCATGGCCACATTGGCCCCCCGCTGCAAAGCCACTACTCTTCCCTGGGGATGGAGCGACTCCATAGCCGTAGTGGCCGGAATGTTGATATCCGGCAAAAGCAGCCGGGTCATGGCCATGACTTTGGTGCTCATGGCAAAGGTACCGCCATTGTCATTGGCCAGCGGCGTATCCGGATTGGGAATAAACGGACCGATCCCGATCATGTCGGCATCCATTTCTTTAAAAAACAGGATGTCGTCGGCCAGCGATTCCACCGTTTGCCCCGGCAGCCCCACCATGGTGCCTGTGCCCAATTCAAAACCCAGTTCTTTTAAGTCTTTCAGGCAGCGCACCCGGTTATCCCAGCTCATCCCCGGGTCCAGTTTGGCATAAAGCTCTTTATCTGTAGTTTCAATGCGGAGAAGATACCGGTCTGCGCCGGCCTCGCGGTACTTTTGATACACTGCCCGCGGCTTTTCGCCGACGCTTAAGGTTATAGCCAAATCCAGCTCTTTGATTTTCTTGATGATATAGGTCATGGTTTCGACGTCAAAGCACTCATCCTCACCGGACTGCAGTACGACGGTCCGGTAACCGTAGGACTTCGCCTTCGTGGCAAAATCAACAATAACATCCGGCTCCAGCCGGTAGCGTTTTACTTTTGTATTATCGCGCCGCAGACCACAATACAGACAATTTTGTTTACAAATATTTGAAAACTCAATGAGTCCCCGCAAATGCACCTCATCGCCCACATAGGCTTGCCGCACCCGGTCAGCAGCCGCAAAAAACTCTTCTTCCTGCTGTGTATCGTTAAGCAGCGCAACAATTTCCTCTTTGGAAAGTGTATGTGTTGTTTCAGCTTTTTTAATTAACGCGCTAATATTTTTAGGTTCAGTCATCCGGCTCACAGCCTTTCCCCCAAATTTGCCAAAACAGGTTGCCCTTTTGAAATCATGATAAATGCTTTTTTCATCGGCGTCAATACAAAGCACCCACTTTTATAAATCATTTTTACAATACCTATTGACAAATTTTATTGACTATGGCAAAATGAATCTCGATATATCTAATTGCATAGTAAAACTTATCAAGAGTGGTCGAGGGACTGGCCCTATGACACCCGGCAACCGGCAGTAATGCAAGGTGCTAATTCCAGCGGAGCAATCCGAAAGATGAGTTATCAGCGTATAATAAGCGACTCTTCTTGCGGAAGAGTCGCTTTTCTATTATTTATTAAAGCAGGAGTTGATGTATTATGAAATTTGCCACTAAAGTTGCTCAGTCCGGCCTGGTAACCGATAAGACGACCGGTGCCCTCAGTACACCGATCTACCAGACAGCCTCTTTCCGCCACCCTGAACTTGGCTGCAGCACAGGCTATGACTATTCCCGCACCCAGAACCCGACCCGCAAGGCCGTTGAGGAAGCCGTAGCCGCGTTGGAAGAAGGCCACGCCGGTTTCGCCTTTGCTTCCGGCATGGCCGCCATCACTGCCATTCTTATGCTCTATCGCCCCGGTGATCATCTGATCGTTACTGAGGACTGTTATGGCGGTACATACCGGGTTTTGGACAAGGTGTTTGCCCACTTCGGCTTGACTGCCAGTTTTGTCGACACCAGCGATATTGAACAGGTACGGCAGGCCATCCAGCCGGCCACTAAGGCCATCCTGCTGGAAACACCGACAAATCCGCTGATGAAGATCGCCGATATCAAGGGCATTGTGGCCTTGGCCAGGGAAAACAGCCAGGCTCCGGTCCATGTTATTGTTGACAACACCTTTTTATCGCCCTATTTTCAGAGACCCTTATCCCTGGGAGCGGACATCGTAATTCACAGTGGCTCAAAATATCTGGCCGGCCATAACGACGTTATCTGCGGGATTGTCGTGGCCAAAGACGCCGCCCTTTGCGAACGAATCGGGTTTATCCAAAATGCCACCGGCGCTATTTTGGGTCCCCAGGACAGCTGGCTGCTGCTGCGCGGCCTGAAAACCCTGGCGCTCCGCTTGCGCCAGCATGAGCAAAATGCCCTGGCGATTGCCCGGTGGCTTACAACCCACCCGAGCGTAACCCAGGTCTATTACCCGGGCCTTGCCGGTCATCCGGGCAAAGAAATACACGAGGGACAGGCTTCCGGGTACGGCGGCATGCTGTCTTTTGCCGTAGATCATCCCCGCCTGCCTGAGCAGATATTGCGCAAGGTTAAAGTTCTCCAGTTCGCTGAAAGCTTAGGCGGCGTTGAGTCGTTAATTACCTTCCCGGCAGTACAAACCCACGCCGACATCCCGGCCGATATCCGCAATCGCCTTGGTATCAGCGACTGTCTGCTGCGTTTTTCGGTCGGGATTGAAGATGTCGAAGATCTTATTGCCGATTTGGCCCAGGCCCTGGAACAGTAACAAAATAATAAATAATGATGGCCGCATCCCCGGAGGATGCGGCCATCATTATATCAGTTATTCGACGAACCTGAACCAATCGCAATACCAATCAATAGCGCTGCAATTTCATGCAAGGCCTGGTTATGGCGGTCGTTTTCCCGTGCCTGCCGCTCACGCCATTCCCTTTCACTCTCATGCGAGCGGCGCCTCATTTCTCTTTCGTGCCGCTCGTTCTCTTCCCGTTTGCGTTCTTCGTACCGGCGCTGCCGGTCATTGTCATGATCGTGGCGATCATCACGGTCAAGGAAGGCAATCCGGCTGGAACCGTCGTTATGTAGCGGACCTGGTGCAGCGGCAGCTACCGATGAGAACATACCAACCTGCATTAAACCGAGCATCGAGTATATGACAACTTTTTTGGCTACCAATTTCATATGACCACTTCCTTTAATGTTATAGGCTAATTGTAACAGCCATTCTTTTGAAAATTTTTAGAAACAGCGGTAAATTCAGCCACTATCAAAATTTTTATTTCAAGCCTGATATACTGCTGCCTAATCATAGCAAATGCCAGCTAAGGAAATGGCTGCAAACCCTTAAAAAATCAGGAGCGAAAAAGAACCCGGCACCTTAGCGCCGGGCAAAAGAGAAGTGTGTTTATAATAGGGGAATTCTATATAAACAGAAAGGCTATCCCTTTCTGGCGCTTCCGGTTGTCTTTGTCACAGCGTCTACCGATAAAAACATGCCAAATTACAATAAAACCAAGCATTTTTTCTGCGGCGTTCAGGCAACGCTCACTCCGCATGTTTAGTGATAGTAGTGGATAGTAGTGTTATGTATTAATAATACTCGCCAATACTTAGAATTACGTTTGAGATTGAAATAAAACCGCACCCTGGAGGATGCGGCAGTTGGATAAAAATTGATTTACTTGATAAAGTCTTGAACCACGTACACATTTCCCGTACTGTCATAAGCAACGCCAATGCCTACTGTGGTATAATTTGAATTCAATATATTGGCGCGGTGACCTGAACTATTCATAAAAGAGGTTTCTGCGGCCTGAACACTTATATTTTCGGCAATATTCTCGCCAGCGGCGCTGTACGAAATGCCGGCCTGTTTTAAGCGGTCGGAAAGAGTTTTTCCATCGGGATTCGTGTGGGAGAAGAAGTTGCGGTCTACCATATCTTGGGCATGACTGCGGGCGACTGCAGTCACTGCGGAGCTTACCTGCAAATCTGACAACCCGTTCGCACGACGGTCGGTGTTCATCAATTCAACTGCTTTTTTCTCAGCAGTGGTTGCATCGGCAGAACTCGTACTACTGCTGGTTGTGCCTGTAGCGGTGCTACCGGTAGTACCGGAGGTGCTACCGCTATTTACAGTACCATTATTGCTGGCTGAAGAATTGGATTCCGCACCTTTTGCTTTGTTAACGGCTGTGATGACCCATTGAGAATTAGCATTGTTCAATTTAAGGGTAACATTATATATTGTTTTTTCATGCCGCACAGAAACAACTGCTTGGTTAGCCGATTTGCTGACCAAGGAAAAAGAATCGGTTTTGGCATTGAACCCCAGCTTACCTGCGGAAGCCTTAACCGCCGCCACCGGATCTTGCGTGACTTGGCTAACCGAAGAAGCTCGATTATTTTGCGCTGGCAAATTAGTTATCTTGCCAACGGCGCTCGGGGTCTGCTGCGATTTTGCGTAAACTGCTGCAGGTGTTACCATCATATACAATCCAAAGGTAGTGCCAAGAAACCCCAGAAATATATTGCGAACTACTTTTTTCAATCCGTCGCCTCCTCTTTTTTTTAAGTTCACAAGAATCTGCACTTTTTGTACTCACTTACTATATTTCACAAACTTTTGATTTTCTTTAGAAATGATAATGCAATGTTTAGTAGGTATGGTTGGACGTGGATTTTAGGCATTATGCCGGCGTCTGTTCCATGCCCGATATACAGGTATTATCCATCACCACCTCAATCCAGCTCAGAACAAATTCCTTTATTTGGCATAAGAAAAACCGCTCAGGTGAGCGGTTAAAGCTACGTCAGCAAGTAGAGAATCAGCTTCCCAAAAGTCCGGGAATAAAAGGATAAAAAGACCAATAATGAAAATGATAAACCAGCCCCGAAGGATTGCGGCACAGTAAGGCGGAGATTATTACCATAGGCTAGTCATCCTTTTCAACATCACGGGTAACATCCAAAGGTTTTAAAGCTGGCTGAGCATCCATATAGGCTAAATGCCTTTGCTTTACATATTCATTCTCAGCAAATACCTTTTTCATTGCCGCTAAATGCCAAGGTAACCATAACCCATAAACTGCAATAAAAACAGGTATAGAGTACCAATTTTGCCAACCCATCAATTTCATGTAGCCACTGTTCGTGAGCGACCATTCATAAAAATAAGATATAGCTGTAAATACTGTAACATATAACCATTTATTCTTTTTGTCATAGTAATTGAGAAATATTATGGCCAGGCATGAAGGGATAACAGCATACGACGCTAAATCACCAATTCCTTCTTTCTGCGGGTCTCCTAAGTCAAAAAGATCAAAGTATTCTGCCATAATATTTATATCCAGTATGACCCCCACATAGCCAATCACTCCAAATGTAAAATAAATGCCCAACCAATTTATCTGCCGTTTCGGCATAAACACAACGAAAAGTAACAGGATTGCCCCAAATACTAGCGGCAACCAAAGTCCCTGAGCATAAATATCCAATCTATCCAAAACATTCATATGTTATGCCTCCCAACTGTTGCTGGTTAAGATTCTCCTTTCATAGGTTTTTATTAATATAACTCCGCCTATTTACTTCTATGCTTCTGCCTAAAAGAAAAAAAGCCGCCTGCCAGTTCAAAACCCGGCAGGCGGCTGTGGTTATAGCAAGCTATGTAATTATCTGTGGTGGCCCATTTCCATTATGTCATGGATTGCTTTTTCATGACGTTCGATTTCATGTTTTTGTCGCTCATGCCAATTTCTTTTGCTCTCATGCGGGCGCCGTTTCATTTCATGTTCGTGTCGTTTATTCTCTGCCTGGATTCGACGCTCCTTTTCTCTATCCCGTTGATGGTGTTCATCCCGTTGCTCATACCCCGGCGGATCATCGTGTCTAGCTGGGGCTGCTTCCACAGCAGAAGCAAACATGCCAATTTGCATTAAACCTGCCATTGAGAATATAATCAGTTTCTTTGCTACGTTTTTCATGAAAACACTTCCTTTGGGAGTTTTATTTCCGAATCCATATTTTAATAATAACTATCATAATTTAGAATATGCTTAGAATAGTAAAAAAGCCCATCCTCGGCTGTGATGGGCTAATAAATATAAAAAAAAACCGCAGGTAATAAAACCCTCATTGCTGCAGTTTGCCGGCGTTTCGACTCAATGCCGGTGACTGGTCAGCAATGCTGAATACTAATTATATGCCAGCTTACCAATAAATGTACGGGTTACATGCATCGGTAGTCCGACGCTCCGGAACACCAATCGGCACAAATTACAAATATACTGAATTCATTTCGTAAGCTTTTTCAGCTATATCCGCAAGATAGTCCTTAGTCATTCCTGTTTGGATATTTATAGAATTATTACTCTGACTTAGATTGGAGGTAACATTGCTTGCCGCTAGTTTGCCACACTGCCCACAGCCTGTACAGCTAGTTTTGCCCAAAGGACAGGAACTACTGGCGGCGGCTGTACCACTTCCACCTGTACTTTGATCAGCGGCAGTACCACTGCTAGAACTGGTTGCTGAAACACTATTCATAGCAGTGGTAAATTCCGCTGCTGTTAATGAGCCTGAGCTATCTGTGTCGAAGCTTTTGTAAAGAACTGCGGCCATATCTTCAGTAACATCACTAGGACGGGCAGCAATAAATTCAGACTCACTCACCGAACCATCGCTGTCAGTGTCCATTTTACTGTACATTTCGTCTGCCGATAACATCGTCGGCGGTTTCATTCCAGACATTTGAAAAGTGTCACCATCCGAATTGACGGATGTCACTCCTGTCAAACTATCAACAGCTGAGTCACTATTACTGTTATCAGTATTGCTATTGGAAGTTAGATTCTGATAATAAAATTGGCTTAATAAACTAATTAGCGGATTACTGCTTACTGACGATACACTCACATTACCACCTCCGTTTTTCTAAATTCTACCTTTTAAATATTATAATAAAGTTAGACCTAAAAATAAAAATCCGCCGCTAAGGCACTTCACCCAGCAGCCGGCTGACATATGACTCTCTAGGCCAGTACATCACGACTAACATACCAACTAATGTCAAATCTATTGGCCAATTTACTTCGGGCTAAGTCCCAGCATTTTTTTAGTAATCCATTTATAATACACCTCTCCACACCTAATGCAAATACACAGGTTCCACCCATAGACGGCATTATATCCAGCGGTGTGAGCACGTCCACCGCATTCGTGCCTAAATATCATGCTTAACACCCCGAGTTAATTCAATAGCGCCTTTATCTGTATAGGACTTTAATCCTGCATTTTAGGATTAAAGTCCTATTTCTATGTATTTTAAAAAAAATCCTTCATATTCATAGAAGATAAAAATAAAACCGCATCCTGGAGGATGCGGCAATACCCCTATTGCTGTTTTTTTACTCTCCTGCTTTCAGATCATCCGCTTGTTTTGCAATGCCCCTGCTGCCAATATTTTGTCCTGTTCAGATGTGAGATCAGGCGGATAAGTGCCAATATAACAAACAGGATTGAGTGGTAAAATAAAAATTGCCTAATAACACAAGTTACCAGGCAATTCAGGGAATCGGTATGGATGGCAACCATTACCTCTGAATATATTATATAATCCAATAAATGCTACTGGCTATTTGCAATCAAACTTTTACTCTTTCTTGCAAAGGAAATATAGCTGTTTAAGTATTCAATCAATTCTAGATACTCATGCTCATTTAGTGTATTAATTGGTGTATCGCCTATAACATCATGTATAAATGCGTTGACTTCTCCTTCTTTGTAACCTAGATTAACCATCTGCTCTTGCAAAAGAGATATTTGTTCAAATCTCATTTTCTCACCCTATACATATTTCAATGAAAAGTTAGCAATCCCTTTATTTTAAAGACCAAAAAGCAGCGAAAAGAGCTAATCAGTATCAGCTACAGTTGGTACCTTCAGCTGCTGGAGAATACCTGAAATATGCTGCTGCAGAAGATATTATTGGTGATTGTATCCCTGTTTTCCGTCCAAGCATGAAAAACCACTAAAACTCATCGTCTTAGCGGCATTTAGGCTCATTTATCCGAACCCGGTTATGAATGAAATTGCCGTACCCGGAAAGCAACTCCCAGTTGCCGGGCAATTGCCCGGCAAGATTCGATATCTTCAGGCGGCATAACATCGACTACCGACAGCACCACTTCCGGTACATGCCGTTTGCACTTCACTGCGAAATCCAGCAGGGCCGCATAAGCTTCTTCACCATAATCCGACAGGCACAGCCGCTGGTATTCTGTACTGCTCTTGGCATTCATGCTTATAGAAACCGCATCGGCCACGCCGGCCAGCTGCGGTGTAATATCCTGCCCGCAAATCAGGTTGGCCTGTCCGTTGGTATTGATACGAACAGGCTTGCCAAATTCAGCTTTTAGCCTTTTCCCTATTTCAATAACGTCCCAGGCACGCATCATAGGCTCTCCATATCCGCAGAAAACAAACTCTTGATACTTATGCACATCATGGTTGCGGACATCAGCAAGCACTTCCTCCACGGCAGGCTCCCGTTCCAGCCACAGATGAATGCCTTCTGCAACCCCCTGGGGGTTATTCCTCACACAGAAAGAACATCGATTGCTACAACGATTGGTAATATTTATATATAATGCATTGCCTAACTCGTATGTGATCGTCATAGTATCTCCTTCTCCCTTTAGTCGGCGGACCCCTAAATGCCATCCCCCAGGATACCCTCATATTCATTAATCCGGCGTTTTTCCGTTTTTTCTATCTGCTCCACTTTACCATCTTCGATCCGGATAATCAACTGGCCGTACATCAGCCCCTGCAACTGAGCCAGCACTTTAGACTGGAAAGAATGCTGTCCCGGCGGAACATCCCGTACTACATAGCCTGCTTTGTTTTTAGAGGAAAAAATAAATTTTTCCGTTCTTTCCATTTTTATTACGCAGCCGTCTTGCACTGTCAAAACCAGATAGCCGTACTGCATAGTATCGAGAGAGAAGCGGATCAGCTCTATGATCTGTGCCGACAAGAGTTTTTTAGGGCTTACCTTTTCCACACATCACACCTCCGAATCATTTGTTAAATTATATCAGCAGCCAACAAGATGCAATGTAAAAAATAAATACCAAAGGCTAAGGGACTCATAGCAAATAAGCCCCTTAGCCTTCAGTATGTCTGATCAGCTAATGTCATTATGAAACTATGCTCCTATCAGGGGGTTGCCTTAAAGAGCGGCAGAGGAAGATATGGCGTCAGCCACATTCTGATCAGGCGATTTTTTCTTGCCGGCTGAAAAATGCTCGTTTTGCAGCAATTCCCAGATTTTATGCCTAACCCAGCCAAAGTCAGCCGACGAACGAATGCCGTCACGCGGTCTGGGCAGATTGATCGTAACAATTTCTTTAATCGTTCCCGGATGCGCCGTCATGACGGCCACCCTGTCTGCCAGAAATACCGCTTCATCGATGCCATGGGTTACAAACACAATGGTCTTTTTGGTCTTCTCCCAAATACGCAGCAACTCTTCCTGCAGGACTTCCCTGGTCTGGGCATCGACGGCTGCAAACGGTTCATCCATCAGCAGCACTTCCGGATCGTAAGCCAGGGCCCGGGCGATGGCCACCCGCTGTTTCATCCCGCCTGACAGTTCATGCGGATAACGGTCTTCAAAATTTTTCAAACCAACCAGTTCTATGTATTGCTGGCTGATTGCCTTACGGTCTTTTTGCGGGACTTTTTTTATTTCCAGTCCAAACTCTACGTTTTTTCTTACCGTTCGCCAGGGAAACAGCGCGTAGCCCTGCATGACAATCCCTCTGTCCAAGGCCGGCCCGGTAATGAGTTTGCCATCCATGAAAATTTCGCCGGAGCTGGGTTGAGCCAAGCCGGCAATCATATCCAGAAAGGTTGACTTACCGCAGCCGCTTGGTCCGACAATAGCCAGGAATTCTCCTTGCTTAACGGTAAGATCCAGATGCTTTATGGCTTCAAATTCAGTAGCCTCCTCGTTTGGCTGCCGCTTTATCTGATAGACGCGCCGAATATTACGGGCAATGATTTTGGCGTCTTTATCAACTGCCGTTGCCAGCCCTTGACTGCTCGACATAGTTGCTCCTCCTTTTAAAATTGGTATTTGCTAAAGACTATCGCCAGTGGGTAGCACGGATTAGTTTTCCGCAAACAGGACCGTACTGAGATACCGCTCGCCGGTATCCGGCAAAATCACTACAATCTGTTTGCCCTGATTCTCCGGACGTTTGGCAATCTCAAGCGCGGCAAACGCGGCTGCACCCGAGGAAATACCGGCTAGCACCCCTTCTTCTTTCGCCAGTCGCCGGGCAGTGATAAGCGCTTCTTCATTCTTAACTTTAAAAATCTCATCCACGATGTCCAGATTCAGCACATTGGGAACAAAACCGGCGCCGATGCCCTGGATCTTGTGCGGACCCGGCTGGCCGCCGGAAAGAACCGGTGAGTCAAAAGGCTCCACGGCGATTACTTTTACCTGCGGATTGCGGGCTTTAAGCACTTCGCCCACCCCGGTAACGGTACCGCCTGTGCCGACGCCGCCGACAATAATATCGACTTTGCCATCAGTGTCCTGCCATATTTCTTCAGCGGTAATGGCCCGGTGAATAGCCGGATTAGCCGGGTTGTTAAATTGCTGCGGAATAAAAGCGTTAGGCGTTACAGCCGCCAGCTCCTCGGCTTTTAGCACCGCCCCCTTCATGCCTGCCGCCCCTGGCGTCAGCACTAATTCCGCGCCATAAGCTTTTAACAGAGTGCGCCGTTCCACACTCATAGTCTCCGGCATAGTCAGTATCAGGCGATAGCCCTTAGCCGCTGCAATAAAGGCCAGGGCGATGCCGGTGTTGCCGCTGGTAGGTTCAATAATTACCGTATTTTCATTAATGAGTCCTTGCTCTTCAGCATCTTTGATCATACTGAAACCGATACGGTCTTTAATACTGCCGCCGGGATTAAACGACTCCAGTTTGGCTACGACTTCAGCCGGAGCGCCTGCGGCCAGTTTGTTCAGCCGGAGCAATGGCGTACCGCCAATTAAAGCGGTGATACTACTGGCAATTTTGGACACGATAACCCATCTCCCTTTCCTGAGCTTTCCTGGAAACAAAATAAAATTGCTATAGCAAAAAGGCAAAGATAGATTCCTTAGTTAGAATATCTTTGCCTTCAGCTTGTTTTACTGATCAGTCAAATTCCTTATTTTACTTTATTGGCGGCGCTAGGCCAGCCCGCATCGAACCATGACAAGTGCTGCAAGCGATACTTAGAGTTAACTGTCCCCCCAAAAACGAAAAGGCCAAGGTTCATCCTCACGGATAATACCTTAGCCTTCAGTCCTTCTGATCAGCCAATAGCTAGATGTATATGTAATATCTATTATTATACTGCCCAGGGAGTATTTGTCAAGAGGCTTTTTATCGCCTATTTAATTTTAGGACGCCAGCCCGGCAACCTCCTGCTTAGAACTTGGCTACCAGGGCTGTACGGTAGAAATTGTAGCCACGGTCATCCGCCGCAGTAGCCTCTTTATCGGTAATTTTCTGGTAAGCCACATAAGCCGACAAATTGGGGCTGAATCCATAGTTATAGGCAATATTGAGACCCTTTTGATTCCTTACATCAAATGCCTCGGTAACGCTGGCACCAGCCTTATTCTGCAGATTATAGGAAGTCAGCCGGCTAATAGAGTTTTTATCTACATTGTAATATTTTATAACCAGGTTATTCTGGCCCTTTTTGACAATAGCCTGGTCGCCAACAGTGGCTACTACTACCCAGGCATTTTTGTCACTCGCAAATTCCTGGTTTTGTACATACTCGCCGCCAAGGGAAAGGTTGGAATTAAATAGATAATTGACATTGCCATACAGATACTCAGCCAGAGTTTTATCAGCGGCGCCGTTATCTTTTAAGGTGGCATACCCGGCACCATAGGCAAGCTTGCCATTTTTCACGGAAGCCTCCAGGGATGCGACATCAAGGGTGGTGGCAGGAATGGCGGCCGTAGGAACAATGGTACCGCTGGAGCCTATTTTGTAGCCGGCGGCCACCGCCCCATTTTTTTGCTGCCGCCCCCAGTTGGCCACAAAATTAACCTTGCCGGTTTGCGTCTCAAATTTCACGCCATCGAAACTGTAAGCCCCATTATCCACAATAAAGGCCGTAGTGCCCAGTTTCAGTTCCTGGGCGCCAACGGTGGCTTTTACGGCGCCAACTTTACTGGTCAGAAACACCCGGTCCAGCGTTACGGTATTTTTGTTGTCATCAGCGGCCCAGGTAGAGCCGACACTGGTAAAGGTAGCACTGCTGTATTTATATTTTGTGCCTGCTTTGGTTATACCGGAAGTTGCCCGAAAACCAAACTTGGTATTATCATCGACTTTCGCCTCGCCATTTAAGCGGAGACGGTAGGCGCCCCCCACCGCGGAGGCGACATCGCCATTATTATCCTGTGAAGTATAACGGAATTCAACGTTACCGGTAAGCTTCAGATTAGGCTGGTTTTTCTCCAGTTTATTCAGGCGGACGCCAATATTATTCAGTTCGGCGGCAAATTCGGCCGAGAGCTTATCCAGCAGCGCTTTTTGCTGACTGTTGGCTTTGCTGTAGTTTTCCAGGGCCCGCGCAGTTACAACGGCAAATTCGTATCGTGTAAGTTCCTTGTTGCCACGATAGGTACCGTCGCCAAAACCATCAATCAGGCCGGCCTTGCGTAATTCACTGACAGCGCTGTAAGCCCAGTGCTGGGCAGATACATCGGCAAACTCGGCAGCCGTAGCCGTACTGACAGTGTTTACCACCAACAGAGCGGTAATGATACCGCGCAAAATACTTTTTTTCATTGCTTTTCTCCTCCTAAAATCAAATAAATCAAACAAATCAAGATCAATTACTAAGAGTTACCCGCAATGAATGCACATACGAAAACCTCCTTCATGCATACCTTGCAAGCGGAGGTTAAACAGTGCTATACTTATAGCAAGGTAGACCTCCTCCGCGAGGATGCCGGGTGGGGAGTCGCTCAACTCTTGGTCGGGGCGGGCGACTTCCTTTTACTGTGTATATAATAAAAAGGCTGTGTTCCTATTGCAGGAAAACAGCCTCCAGCTTTTAGCCAGCCAGGTGTTCATTGCTAATTAAATTTTGTCCGCCGAAGCTCACCTCCTGAGTGCGACAGATGCAATCTGCCGCGCTCAGGATTTATTTATTTATATCCGCTGGCCTCCTTGAGGGGTAAACCGGCAATTTGGCCGGCGATATAGCGCAGGCCATTTTCCACTGTATCGCAGTATTCTTCAATATAAATTCCGCTCTTGCGGAAACGCTCTTTGGCGTGATAGCCGATGCGCATGGTCAGGATTGCATCACAATCCTTTAAGGTCTCCAGGATGGTATCCCGCTTGCGGTCTGCTTCTTCATCACAATCGGCCATGCCGGCACAATATTGTTCCACCGGCCGGGTCTCAAGCAATTTGAATTCCTGGCCGTCACCCTGATAAATGAGAAATTCGCTGGCATGGCCAAAATGCTGATCGACCAGTTTGCCATATTTGGAAGTCACGGCAATCCGGTAACGTTGGGGTGCCAGATTTTTTACCGGGTTATCGGCTATACGATTGCACATGCGGAATTCCTGCGACCGGTCTTCATGCAAGAGGCCGATGGCATCTGCCCGGCATTGCTGGCAGTGGCGCATTTGCCGGATATCAAGCTGACAAATATCCCGCAGGGCCTGCAGTTCTTTCATGCTGGTCTGGGGCCGCTGTTCAAAAGCGCTGCCGGGCGCGGGGATAAGCGGCATGATATTGGTTACAAATACTCCCAGTTCTTTTACCTTTTTAACGACCGCGGGAATATGGCTGTCATTGATGCCTTTAATCATAACAATATTGATTTTTACCAGCACGCCGTGTTGTACCAGATATTCGATCCCGGCCAGTTGGTTGGCCAGCAATAGTTTGGCTGCGGCTGCGCCTACATAGGTTTGGCCCCGGTAGGTAACAAATTTATAAATTTTGGCCCCGATATCCGCCTCCAGCGTATTTACAGTTACCGTGACATGACGGATACCTAACGCCACAATGTCCGGCGCATAGTCAGGCAACAGCAGGCCATTGGTCGACAAGCAGAAAGTGACGCCGGGATCGGCCGCCTTGATGGTTTCAAAGGTTTCTTTAGTCAGCGGCCAGTCGGCTAGGGCATCCCCCGGCCCGGCAATGCCCACTACACTTAAGTTGTCGATTTTTTCTTTGACCCACATAAACTTAGCTTTAGCCAGCTCAGGTGTCAATACTTCGCTGGTAACGCCCGGACGGCTCTCATTCACACAATCGAACTTCCGGTTGCAATAATTGCACTGAATATTGCAGCGGGGCGCCACCGGTAAATGCAGCCGCGCGTATTTATGCTGCGCATCAGCGGAATAGCAGGGGTGCCTGCCGGTTTTTTCCTGCAGGTCAAAACATTGGGAGCCGGAGCATACGCCCTCCATATTGTTCACCTCTCTTTCGTAAAAATCCGGCTTAGATACCGGCGGCCACGCTGCGAACTTCACCTGTTTCGATAGCCAGCAGCTGATCCGCCCACTTGGAAGCCCATTCGCGCAGTTCGGATGTTTCCAGCGGCGACGGTACTTTGGATTCCGTAGTTTCCACAACCTTTTTGGCCAACTGGCTGTATATTTTGGCCTGGGCCGAAGCGGGTGATGCTTCAATTGTCGTTTTCCCCTGCAGTTCGGCCTGAGTTACGGTTACCGACCGCGGAATATACTCGACTACCTGCGTCTGGGTTCTGGTGACAAAATCATCCACAATCTCCCGGGAATACGGGGCGTTGATCGAATTGGCGATCAGCCCGCCTAAAAGCGCGCCCCCGGCATTGGAGTATTTTTTGATGCCTTTGAACAGGTTGTTGGCCGCATAGATAGCCATAAAATCAGCTGAAGATACTGTGAAAACATGCTCGGCAATGCCTTCGCGGATCGGCACGGCAAAACCGCCGCAGACAACGTCGCCTAATACATCATAAATCACAACATCCAGGTCCAGTTCTTCATAGACCTTTAATTGCTTCAAGAGCTGCACAGCCGTGATAATGCCCCGTCCGGCGCAGCCGACTCCCGGGGCCGGACCGCCGGCCTCCACGCAATACACGCCATTAAAGCCTTTATAAATTACATCGTCCGCCTGCACCTTGTTTTTCTCGCGCAGGGTGTCGAGCACGGTAGGAATGTAGGTGCCGCCCCGCAGTGTATTGGTAGAATCGGCTTTAGGATCGCAGCCAAATTGCATCACTTTATACCCCATTTTTGATAACGCTGCGCTGATGTTGGAGGTTGTGGTTGATTTACCAATGCCACCCTTGCCATAGATTGCAATTTGTTTAATCTTCTTGCTCATATGTTACCCCTTTCCCAGGATTGCCGGAGAAATTAAAAGGTCAGAACAACACTCCGTAACGAAGTGCTATTCTGACCTTCGGTTGCTCCACCAATCAGTCTCGTTATATTTTTTTGGAAATTGCTTGTTATTTATTATACTGAACACACTTTAAAAACACAAGATGCTTTAGCATGTTTTTTTTAATTCATTGCTTGACAAGAACTAAGGTGAATGATAGCCTTAAAATATACACATGCAAATTCACTAGCTGATCAGAAGGCCTGAAGGCTAAAGTACCGTCTGAGCTTGACGTACTTTAGCCTTTTCATATATTTTGATTTGCTTATGCACCGCCGCTTTTAAGCTTTTAAATCTAGGAAACAGGGTGATATTATGAGCAGCGTAAAGTATGAACATTTTGATACCGTAATCACACGCCAGCGCAGCGGCAGTACGAAATGGGACGATGCCGCCAGCCTTTTCGGGTCGGAAGACGTGATTCCTCTCTGGGTCGCCGATATGGATTTTGCCGCTCCCCCGGAAGTAACTGCGGCACTGGCCGAGCGCGTCCGGCACGGTGTCTTCGGCTACCCTTCGCCCCGCTCTTATGCCTGGGATGCCGTTGCCGACTGGCTGGCCAAGAGACATCACTGGCAAACCAGTCCGGATTGGATGCTGAGTACCCCGGGGGTAGTCGCCGCTATTGCTGTGGCGGTGCAAACCTTTACCGCTCCCGGCGATAAAGTGATTATCCAGCCGCCGGTATACCCGCCGTTTTTCTCCTGCGTGAAGAATCATAACCGGGTTGTGCTGGAAAACCCCTTGCTCTGTGAGGAAGGTGAATACCGGATCGACTTTGCCGATCTGGCCGCCAAAGCGCCGGCGGCCAAAATGCTGATTTTGTGCAGCCCGCACAATCCTGTCGGCCGGGTTTGGTCACGGGTCGAACTGACTAAGCTGGTAGAAATCTGCCGGGAAAATAACGTCATCCTACTGGCGGATGAAATTCACGGCGACCTTGTCTATCCCGGTCACCGCCATATACCTTTGGCCTCTTTGTCCAGCGGTCTTGAGGACCGGATCATAACCCTTACCGCCCCGAGTAAAACGTTTAATACCGCCGGCCTGTATACTTCTATCGCCATCATTCAAAACAGTAAACTGCGCAGTCAGTTTGCCAAAACCGTCCAGCATTTGAGTATTCACAAAAATAACATTTTCGGCATTACCGCCCTGGAAGCCGCCTACCGCCATGGCGGCCCCTGGCTGGATGAGCTGTTAGTGTATCTGGACGGCAATGCGGCGTATTTGACAAAATATATCGCCGCCAATATCCCGAAAATCAAAGTAACCAAGCCGCAGGGAACTTATCTGGCCTGGCTGGACTGCCGCGATTTGGCGCTGTCGCAGCCGGAACTTACCAAATTCTTTGCTGAAAAGGCCAAAGTAGGCCTAAACGACGGCGCGACCTTCGGACACCAGGGCACCGGCTTTATGCGCCTCAACTTCGGCTGCCCCCGCTCGCTGTTAGCCGAAGCGCTGGCGCGCATTGCCCAAGCCGTCAATAAGCTCCCCACCCCTTGACAAATGCCCCGGAACGCTCTATACTTAAACGTAATTTAATACTGCAGCTGATTAGATAAACTAAAGGCCCAAATAACGACGCAAGTCGTTTTTGGGTCTTGTCTTATTTTAGCCATAAGGAGAGATTGTATTATGAAACAACACGAATGGATTCTCAGCCAGGGCCGCAAACTGTCAGCCATGATCCAGGCTCACAATTTTACGGTAACACAAACACCGGTTGTTATATGCTGCCATGGGTTCACCAGCGAAAAAGTCGGCAGCAATCAACTGCTGCTCCACATAGCCAATGCGATTGAAGCCGCCGGGCTTATCGCGCTGCGTTTTGACTTTACCGGCTCGGGTGAGAGCGACGGCGAGTTTGCCGCCGACACCACCATTAAAAACTGGCGGGAGGATTTGGCCAATGTCATCGAATGGGTGAAAAACCTGCCGGAGTTTGAAGGCTTGCCCATTTACTTGCTGGGCCATAGCCTGGGCGGCCTGATTGCATTAAGTCATGAAGATCCGGCCATTGCCGGCCGCATTGCGCTAGCCCCGGTTACGGAGCCCCTGGCCAACTTTCAGGATATTATCCTGGGACCCGAGTTATGGCAGCAATCTTTAGCCGGGCTGACCGTCGCCAATTTTTTAGGCAAAGGCTTTAGCCTCAGCCCCAACTTCGTAAAGGATCTGCTGGCCAACCGCTATGATCCGCTGGCCCATAGCCGGCAGCATCCCGCGCCGCTCCTGATCGTGCATGGCCAGGAAGACATTGTTGTGCCGCCGGCCGCTTCAGAGGTTCTGTATGACAGCTACAAAGGCAGCAAGGACATTGTCCGTCTGCCGGCCGATCATGTATTTACCGGCCGGCACGAGGAGCTTACGGCGCACATCACCGGCTGGCTGCTAAAACAAAAAGACCAGTTGGTCGCATTGCGCAATTCCCACTAATATTGAGCAATTATAAATATAAAGGAGAGCTTGCCGGCATTCCCGGTCGCTCTCCTTTTTTTGCCCTGTTGCTTTGAATTGTCAACCGGTGCTATCGGCAGGCAACCGGCTGCAAGGTACCGTCTGTCAGACGAAAAATCTGATCGGCCCGGGCTGCCAGCCCCGTATCATGCGTGACAATAACGACACCGGTACCAGCCTGCCGCGCACTAAGCAGACTGCCGGCAACTTCTTCGGCCAACGCCGGGTCCAGATCATTGGTAGGCTCATCAGCCAATAATAGCTGCGGTTTGAGGAGCAAAGCCCGCGCCAGGGAAACCCGCCTGAGCTGGCCAAGACTTAATTCCTGCGGCTTATGATGCAGCCGGTGGGAGAGGCCAAACCGTTCCAGCAAAACTTTGGCCTGTGTTTCCACCTTTTCGCCGCGGCGAATAAACCAAGCCGGCGCCACCACATTCTCCAAAGCAGTCAGGGAGTTGATCAGTCTCGCTCTTTGAAAAACAAAGCTTACGTACTGCCCTCTCAGTTTTGCCAGTTTGTCGGCAGCCAAACCGTCAACAAGCTGGCCGTCCAGCAATACGCGACCGGCTGTTGCCTGCTGCAGCAGCCCCATTATGGATAGCAGCGTCGTCTTGCCGCCGCCCGAATGGCCGATAATCGCCGCTGCCGTTCCCCTGGTCAGAGTAAAGGAAACATCCGCTAAAATAAGGTCGTCGCCATAGCGCTTGCTAATCCCCTGCAGTTCTATGAGATTACTCATATGCTCCGTCCTTTCCTAATCAAATTCGCCTCTGGTCATAATCACACTGGGATCAGTCCGGCTGCCATGATAAGCCGGCAGCCAGGCAGCCAAAGCGCCCAATCCTGTGAAGAGGAGGATGATGCCGAGAGCCACAGCGGCAATATAAGACCAGTCCGGGTGCACGAAAGGAAATGACTGATAGGACGCCAGCAAGGCCAGACTGCCCTGATATAGTCCGCCGCCTAAGAGCAGGCCGGCAACAGAGCCGGTTAAGGCTACCGCTATCGCTTCACCGACAATCACGGCGCCAATCTCCCGCCCGGAAGCGCCGAAAGCCAGATAAAGGCCCCATTCGGCCTGGCGCTCCCAGGTCAGCGTATAGAAACGGGAAAAAAGCTGCAGCAGGGAAGAGAATACGGCCAGCAGGCCAACGATGCCAATCAACAGCACAAATACCGTAAACTGATCGGCAATGCGCTTTTTCACTTCCGCCGCGACAATCGGCTTCATGAGCCCGGCATTTTGAATGCCGGTCACCACCTGATTGATATCGGCGCCCTCGTCCACCTGCACCAAAATAGTCGATATCAGTTCCGCCGGCGGCCCCAGCTTAGCCCATACCGGCTGCAGCGATTTATCCTGGGCTACAACCCGCCGGGCCTCATTCATGCTGACCAGCAGGGAATAGTCCAGGGTCGTCCCGGTTTCTTCCGCCACGGCGACAATATTGTACCACTTGCCTAAAATGGAGATTTTGTCCTGCGTCCAGGTAGGCACTTTAGCGCCCAAAATGGCTTCATCCTCGTTCAGCTCCGTTTTATGGATCTTTTTCAGCCAGGGAGCAATAATCCAGTCACTCGCCGGATCATAGCCAATCATCCGGTTCTGAGTGCCGATATCATGGCAATCGGCCGTCAATGAATGCGTGTAAAACTGCGGCGTAGCCGTACGCACCCCGGGAACGGCGCGTACCTCATCCACATAACTTTTCGGCATGTACGAATTGGCCGTCGCCCCGCCAAACAAAAGCAGGCTGGGCTCTAACGTCACCCCAAACGGCACAATCACGATATCTGCGCCCATACGCTGCTTGGAAAGCTCCATGCCGGCTGCCACCCCCTTGTACATGACGGCCACGCTGAAAAAGATGGCGACGCCAACGGCTATAGAAACAATAATGGCAATACTTTGCAAACGCCGGTGCAGCAAGCTTTTCCAAATAAGAACTGTCATTTTCCCTTCTCCCCTCCAACTGTTACTAAAGACTGATAATGTAAAAAAAGCCTGGTTTACCCCTTGTTCCATCAAGGTATCAAACCAAGCCTCCAGTATCTCTGGTCAACTTAAGACAACTATCCTGTTAAATTATCAGTATATAAAAAGGCTTTAGCTCAACCTGCTCGTGAGCTAAAGCCTCCAGTTCCTAACCAGTCAGCATTTATCCTGCAATTGTTTATAATAATACAGCTGCCCGGAGTGATTGTCAATATCTGATTGAATTCTTCTTGTCTGCTAATCAATCCTGGCGTGTAGGTGCGGGCTGCTTGTATTCATCACCATGTTTCCGGGCAATGGCGAAGATCGTATAACTATCGAAAAATATTCCTGCTGCCGTCTGATTTTTTTCAATTTCGGTCATAATATCAATTTTAGCCTGCGCTCGGAGCGAGTCCGGCACATGATTTAAGAAATTGCCGAAAGAACTTGCTTCACTGAATCGAATAACATCTTGGGCGGTTGAATAATACAGTGGAAATTCCTGGATCTGCACTTCTTTCACTCTCAGTCTGGCTTTCGTCAGTAATTGAACAAGCTCGGTAGTGGTAAGGCCGTGCTGATTCTGGGTACTATCTTCCAGCCGCACCAGTTTGTCATACGGCGCCCGCTTAAGCACTCTGTCCGTAAGCGATTTTATGCCCGTAACACTGCTTAATTCTTTAGCCGTTGTTGTGATTCCCACTCGGCCTCCCGGTTTCAGAACACGGAATATTTCCCGTAAAGCAAGTGCTTTGTCAAGTACCCAGTGAAAAACAGAGCTCAAATAGACCACGTCAATGCTGCTAGCTGTTATGGAATTCAGTTCTTCAGCCTTCCCTGTCACAAACACTGCATTTTCATGCACATTCTTCGCCTGGGCAAATTTAACGCGCTCCTCCAGAGGGTCAATACCCACATAGCTGCCAGCCGGACCAATTATGTTAAGCACATGCCGCCCCAGCCGGCCTGTACCGCTGCCTATATCCAAAACTGCGTCGCCAGACTGTATCCCCAGCTTTTCAATCAGAATACAGCCTTTGTTAAACTGCGAGTCACTAATCGCATCATAGGTTTTGGCCAACTCCCTGTTGTCCAGCGTAAGATTTACTGCCATCATCAGCACTCCTCTTCCCATTGCTTTTGCAAAATATAAAAGGCCGAAGAAGTTCCTTGCCTAACTTCTCCGGCCTTCATTTTTTTGATCAGCCAGCCTATATGTATCTTATATAATTCCTGTTATTAGTTATATACTATTATCCTGGCAGGCGGTTGTCAATGCCTAATCAATTATTACTATACATGAATTAATATATAAAATCCCATATTCCCATCATATAGGAAATTCTGTATAATGATAGAGGGTAAAGGAGCGATGCATAATGACAAAGTTAAAAGCGATGAACGACCTGACTCTGCAGGAACACTATGCCACATTGGTCCGCAGTTATGAAAATTTCCAGTCACAAAAGCTGGCACTCAATATGGCCCGGGGCGTACCCTGCCCGGAACAGCTGGATCTTTCTGCCGGGTTGATTGATTGTCTCAAGGCAACCGATTATAAGTCGGCCAACGGCACCGACTGCCGTAATTACGGCGGCGTGGAGGGTATCCCGGAAGCCAGAGAACTCTTCTCGCAAATTTTGGAAGTCAGTCCGAATGAAATCATTATTGGCGGCAATTCCAGTTTGACGCTGATGCACGATCTGATGGCCCGGGCTGTGCTGCGCGGGCTGCCTGACAGCACTACGCCGTGGGGCAAATTACCGCAGGTCAAATTTCTCTGCCCCAGTCCCGGCTATGACCGGCATTTTGCCATCTGTGAATACTTAGGCATTGAGATGATCCCCATCCCTTACCGGGAAGACGGCCCGGATATGGACCTGGTTGAACAACTGGCCGCGGCCGATGAGTCCGTAAAAGGCATTTTCTGTGTTCCCAAGTACAGCAATCCCACCGGCGTTACGTATTCCGCCGCCGTGGTGGAACGTCTGGCGGCTTTGCCGGCCAAAGCGGCCGATTTCCGGATTTTCTGGGATAATGCCTATACCATCCATCATCTGACCGATAACCCGTCCCAGCTGGCCAACATCCTCACCGCCTGCAAACAAGCCGGCCATCCCGACAGAGTATTCATTTTCTGCTCAACTTCCAAAGTAACGTTCCCCGGCTCCGGCCTGGCCATGGTGGCAGCCAGCGAAACAAACATCAACTGGCTGAAAAAACAAATCAACATTCAGACCATCGGCCCCGACAAAATGAATCAATTGCGCCAGGTCCGGTTCTTTAAAGACCAGGCGGGCATTGAAGAGCATATGCGCAAGCATGCGGCCATTATCAAGCCAAAATTTGCTTTGGTGCTGGCAACGCTGGAAGCTGCCCTGGGCGGCAAAGAGCTGGCCACCTGGAGCAACCCGCAGGGTGGTTACTTCATCAGTCTGGACACGCTGCCCGGCTGCGCCAAAAAAGTCATTGCCAAAACGTCGGCCGCCGGCGTTGCCCTGACGCCGGCCGGCGCCACTTTCCCTTACGGCCAGGACCCGGAAGACAAAAACATCCGCCTGGCCCCCACTTTCCCGCCGCTGACCGAGTTAAAACTGGCCATGGAACTGTTGGCTCTCTGTATTGAACTGGTCAGCGCCGAACAGGAACTGGAAAAAAGAGGACTTGCTGCCGGCAGTAAATAAGCCGGTGCACAGCTTGGTCCGAAAAATCGCCGTTTAAAAGCCGAAGGTCTCATCAGCCGACCTAGGCAAAAATAAAGAACCGGGTATTTGTCCACCAGGGACGATACCCGGTTCTTTTTCAATGCAACAAGGACGAGGGCCGGAGTGAAGCAGCGTCACTCTGCGCACTAGCAAAAACCAGCGCCGGAATCATCCTCATAGTTTCTGGGCCACGCCCTTAACATCGGCGGCAATCGCAGTAAGCTGTTCCAGGGACGCGCTTATTTCCTGGGTGGTTGCCGCCTGCCCTTCTCCGGCCGACGTTAGCCTTTTAATACCCTGAACGCTCTTTTGGGCGTCAGCGTTAATTACCGCCAGCAGGTTACGGATATCGTCAACCGCTTTGGAACTATTCATAGCCATCTTTCTTATTTCTTCCGCCACTACCGCAAAGCCCCGGCCCTGTTCGCCGGCCCGGGCCGCCTCAATGGCGGCATTTAGACCAAGCAGATTGGAATTATTGGCTACTTCGTTGACAAAATTGATAATTTCTTCCGTCTCTTTAATCCTTAGCAGCATTTGTTCGATATCCAAACG
>JAEZQV010000166.1 GCA_023441125.1 Bacillota bacterium | reverse complement strand
TAATTAACTTGTCCGGCGTCGCCCTGGCCGACACAATCTCCACAGCCGACGACCGCTTGGCGCTTACTCTCGGGGTCCGGCGCCAGAATATTGAATCCTACAGCCTGAGTACAGACGGCGCCAAATCGTCTGCTTACGATAACAGTGCAACTACCCCGGCTGTGGGGTTTGTAATGAAAGCCAAACCAAATCTTTCTTTCTATGGGAATTACATTGAAGGGCTGCAGCAGGGGGCGATTGCCGATGCCGCGGCAGCCAACGGCGGCGAGATCATGGCGCCTTATAAATCAAAGCAATATGAACTGGGCGTTAAATGGGATGCCGGTACGTACGCAACGACGTTGAGCGCCTATCAGATTAAAGTGCCCAGCGCTTATATTGATCCGGTTTCCAATATTTTTGGCACTTATGGCGAGCAGCGCAACCGCGGTCTGGAGTTAAGCGTGTTTGGCGAACCGGTCAAAGGCACACGCCTGATGGGAGGGATCACGCTCATTGATAGCAAGCTGAGCAGTATGCTTAACAGCGCAACCGACGGCAACCGGCCGATCGGTGTGCCGCGTTGGGGGGCTGCCATGGGGGTTGAGTGGGATGTCCCGTCGCAAAAAGGGCTCACTTTGACGGCCGAGGCGGTATACAACGGTCATGTATTTGTGGATGCCGGCAATACCCTGAAGGTTCCGTCCTGGACCCGTGTCGACGTGGGCGCCCGCTATACTTTCCAAAACAAAAGCAAACCGGTAACCATCCGGGCCACCGTGGCCAATGTCTTTAACAAGAACCACTGGATCGGCAATACTTCCGGTTCGCTGGCTGTTGGCGGACCACGCACCTTTTTACTGTCAACCACTATGGAGCTATAAGCTGCCATTGCCGCAAATACGATTTATACAAGGGGGAGTCTGTATGGGACTTAATGAACGCATCAAAAATTACTGGGAAGGGGAAGCGACCTTATACAGCCAGTCAATTGAGAAAGAACTGGAGGGTTTTCAGAGAACTGCCTGGAAAGAATTGATTTTGGAAAATGCCCCGGGGAAAGAGAAGCTGGAGATTCTTGACATTGGCACCGGTCCCGGTTTTTTCCCTATTGTTCTGACCGAGGCCGGCCATCATGTGACCGGTATTGACATTACTGAGAATATGATTATATGCGCCAGGGAAAATGTTAAGCGGGCCGGTGTGGCCGCCACCCTGCTGCAAATGGACTGTCAGGCCCTTACCTTTGCCGATAACAGCTTTGATCTGGCTATTTGCCGCAACCTGACCTGGACTTTACATGATCCGGTAAATGCCTACAAAGAGTGGTTCCGGGTATTGCGCCCCGGCGGCCGTCTGCTGGTATTCGACGCCTGTTGGTATTTACATCTGTTCAATGAGGATTTGCGCAGAAAATATGAAGAAAATGAAGCGCGTATCTGGCAGAAATACGACAGGCGCACCCACAGCCACGCTGATCCGGAGGAAGGCGACAAAATCAGCAGACAACTGTTTATGAGTGATAAATACAGGCCGTTATGGGATTTGGGCAGGATGATTGAAATCGGTTTCTCCAAAGTATTCGCAGAAATTGATATTACCGCCAGGATATGGGATGAAGTAAGCAAGGAACTCAATAAAACCACGCCGGCATTCCTGGTTGGCGGAGAAAAATAATGGGTATAGGTTATGTTGCTTAAAACTAGTAAGGGTAAAAGGCTGATACTGTCATTGATCCTGTTGGGCATATTCATGTTGCTGAACGGTTTGACAACCGGCTGTGGCGGCCAGGGGGCGCAAGCCCCCGCTAACCTAAAGACCCTGACCATCTCCTGGCCGAAAGATATCGGGGAGATGAATCCGCACCTTTATAATAGCGAAATGTTTGCCCAGACCATGGTATATGATTCCCTGGTACAATGCAGCAATGACGGCAGGATTGTTCCCGGGCTGGCAGAGAGTTGGCGCATTTCGCCGGACGGCAGGGAATATCTTTTTACGCTGCGCAAGGGCGTAAGATTCTCCGACGGTACGGATTTTAACGCCGCCGCAGCGAAAAAGAATTTTGATGCGGTTTTGGCTAACAAACAAAGCCATAGCTGGCTGGAATTAATTAAGCAAATTAAAGCAATTGAGGTAATTGACGAGTATACGTTTAAAATGACACTTAATAATGCTTACTATCCGGCGTTGCAGGAATTGGCCTTAATACGTCCCCTGCGTTTCCTGGCCCCCTCGGCCTTCCCTGATAATGGCAATACTGCGGATACTATTAAGAAGCCGATAGGTACCGGCCCTTGGGTATTAAATGAATACCAGCCTGGTGAAAGGGCGGTATTTGTGCGCAATGAATACTATTGGCGAACCAAGCCTGCCATTGAAAGAATTATAGTCAAGATTATTCCTGACAGCGAATCCCGGGTGATCGCTTTTGAAAAAAAAGAACTTGATCTTATCTATGGCAATGGCAGCATCAGTGTAGATGCCTTCAAGCAGTTAAGAGACTCCGGCAAATATGATACCAGGCTGTCAGCACCGCTGGCCACCCGGACAATTGCCCTGAATTCCAACAAAGGTCCGACCAAAGACCTGCAGGTGCGCCAGGCGCTTGAACTGGCGGTGGATAAGGATGCCTTGGTTAAAGGGATATTTTTCGGAACAGAACGCCAAGCCGATACTTTGTTTGCTCCAAGCTTTCCCTATTGTAATATAAATCTTACACCCTACGAATTTAATCTTGAGCAGGCCGGAGCGATGCTGGAGCAAGCCGGCTGGCGCCTGATACCCGGCAAAGAGTTCCGGGAAAAGGACGGTCAGGTACTGGCCCTGGATTTATGCGTTGAAGCTACCAATGCCATACAAAAGTCAATAGCTGAAGTGTTACAGGGAGATATGAGAAAGATCGGTGTTAAACTCAATTTGATTACAGAAGAAGCAGTAGCCTTTGTGCAGCGCCGGAAAGAAGGAGATTTTCATATGGCCTTTGTTGATACCTGGGGGGTTCCGTATGACCCGCATTCGCTTTTAAGTTCGATGCGCGAGCCGTCTACCGACTATCAGGTTCAGTTGGGCTTGCCGATGAAAGCCAGGCTTGACGAAGCTATTTCCCAGGCATTAATCAGTACGAATAAAGAAAAACGCCAGGAGTTATATACCTACATCCTCCGGACCTTGCATGACCAGGCCATATACATACCGCTCACCTATCTATCCAATCTGGCTGTTTATCATAAAAAAATTTCCGGGGTTGCCTTTCAAGCTAATCAGTGTGACATTCCCTTTGCCGATATGGAGGTTCAGCAGGACTAATGAGGCACCTATAATTGATAGAACCTGAAATAAGATAATTTTTTCACTATTTACAAAAAGCAGACTACAATGTACAATTATTTTGTAAGTAGGGTTATGAAGACTCTACATTAAAATTGTCATAATCCACTAATCTAATTTAAACAGCGAAATCGGCATGAAGCCTTGCGGACGTGAAGTCCCGGTGGCTTTTCATGCTTTTTTTTATTGCGCAAACCAGACAATGCAGACGGGCTGTAGTGGTCGGTTTGGCATAAATTAAAAGAATACTATGAGGAGAGGTAGCAAATGGCAATGACAGCAAAACATTTTCCCGGATTTAGAAAGTATGCAATAGTATTGGCTGCACTGCTTCTGTTAGCTGGCCTGGCGGCCGGCTGTGGTTCGCAGTCAAGTCAGTCCCCGGCTAAAGAAAAGGTTCTGAATTTTTCCTGGGCCAAAGACATCGGCCCCTTAAATCCCCATCTGTATAATCCCAATCAAATGTTTGCGCAGGCCTTGGTGTACGAACCGCTGGTACAGTACAGCGCCGACGGCAAGATAATTCCCTGGCTGGCGGAAAGCTGGACAATCTCACCGGACGGCAAAGAATACATATTTAAGCTGCGTAAGGATGTGAAATTCTCCGACGGCACGCCGTTTAACGCCGTCGCCGTCAAGAAAAATTTTGATGCCGTGCTGGCCAACAGCAAGCGCCATGACTGGCTGGCGTTTATTCGCGAGATCAAAGATACCCAGGTTATCGACGACAATACGTTTAAACTGGTATTAAAAGACGCCTATTACCCTGTTCTGCAGGAACTGGCTCTCATCCGGCCTATCCGTTTCCTGGCGCCGTCCCAGTTCCCGGATAGCGGCAATACCGGCGAAGGCATCAAAAAACCGGTGGGGACCGGTCCCTGGGTGCTAAGCGAGTATAAGCAGGGGGAAGTGGCGGTATTTGTTCGCAACGAACATTACTGGGGACCCAAGCCCAAGGTGGATAAACTGGTCGTAAAAATCATTCCCGACAGCGAATCGCGGGTGGTCGCCTTCGAAAAGAAAGAACTTAATCTGATCTACGGCAACGGCAGCATCAGCCTGTATGCCTTCAAACAACTGCAGCAATCAGGCAAATACGAAACGCAATTATCCCAGCCGCTGGCAACCCGGGTTTTGGCCATCAATTCCAATAAAGGCGCGACGAAAGAGCTTAAAGTCCGTCAGGCCATTCAGCATGCTGTTAATAAGGACGCTTTTGTTAAGGGGGTTCTGTTTGGTACGGAGTTAAAAGCCGATACCTTGCTGGCCGCTAACTTCCCGTATTGCAATCTGGGCTTACAGCCTTACGAGTACAGCGAGGGCAAGGCCAAAGCCCTGCTGGAAGCAGCCGGCTGGCAAGAAGTTCCCGGTAAGGAGTTTAGGGAAAAAGACGGTCAGGCGCTCGAACTGGAAGTTTGTTTTGTCAGCACCGATGCTATCCAAAAATCGGTTGGCGAAGTGCTGCAGGGAGATTTTAAGAAAGTGGGCATCAAAGTAAAACTGACCGGTGAAGAAGAGGGGGCCATTGTCGAACGGCAGAAGAACGGCAACTTCAATCTGATTTACAGTGATACCTGGGGCGCTCCTTATGACCCGCATTCGCTGGTAGGCTCCATGCGCGAACCGGCTCATGCCGACTATCAGGCGCAACTGGGCCTGCCCATGAAGGCGGACATTGACCGGCTGGCTACCAATGTACTTGTTAGTACCGATGAGGCCAAACGCCAGGAAATGTACCGGCAGATTTTCACGACGCTGCACGAACAGGCCGTATATTTGCCGCTGTCCTACCTGACCAATATTGCTGTATATCCCAAGAATGTAACC
>JAEZQV010000364.1 GCA_023441125.1 Bacillota bacterium | reverse complement strand
ACCTTATACCAACCAATTGTTGAACTGACCACCCAGAATATAATCGGGTACGATGCCATAATCATAGGACCGGAGGCCGGCGAACTTCAGTCAGCCGCCGCCCTGTTTGACCAGGCGGTAAAAGAAGAGAAACTGCTTGATCTGGACCAATGCTGCTTTGATACAGCCCTGATCTCCGGCCCGGCGTTGGCCGGCGGGCAAAAACTGTTTATTGAGATACAACCCCAAACGCTGGCCTATGATGTATTTAAAAAGCTGCGGCTTAAAATGCTGCTGGGGAAAACTGCATTACACCCGCAGCAGATTGTTTTTAAGATTACTTATCGTAATTTTATCCAGTCCTGGTCTCAGTTTGCTGCTATTCTGCAAGAATATAAAAATATGAAATTTGGCATCGCCCTTGATTGTATCGGCCGTGGTTATGCCGATTTGTATTCCCTGTGCTTCCTGCCGTATGATTATGTAAAAATTGACCGCAAAATCATTAACGGTATTTATGATGATAATAAAAAGCGGCAGATTCTCGACACACTGCTCGATCTTGCCGGCGATTCAGCGACAATCATTGCGGACGGTGTAAATTCAGAGGAAGATTTATCGGTAATAATCACCAATAATATCTACGCCGCTCAGGGAGAATTTTTGGCGGCTCCCTGCAATCCGCCCCTACCGCTATCGGAAGTTTTCCTGAATAAAGTAGACAGGCTATTGACTATCGAACGTACTACCGCCACATTAACCAGTGCGCGCGAAACAGGTAAAAAAGCCGGCAACAGCAATAATATCCTCAAGCCCTTGGCTAAGTCCACGCCAACAGTGTCACCAACACTCACTGTCAGTGAAGCAGAAACGATATTTGAAGCCGATCCTTCCTTACGGGGGATTGTTGTCGTACAGGAAAACATCCCCGTCGGGCTTATCATGAAGGAAAAGTTGTACGTTAAGCTGGGAACTACGTTTGGGGTATCCTTGTACAGGAAGCGTCAGGTGAAGGAGCTGATGGACGCCGCAGCGCTGATTTTAAGCGCTGATACTTCCGTGGAAATTGCGGCTTCGCGGGCCATGGCCCGGGAAGAAACCAGTATTTACGATCTCATCATTGTAACGGAAAATGACAGTTACATTGGTATTGTATCCATTGTAGATCTGGTATTAAGCATGCTGGTATAATATAGTCCGGCAGCCTGAGCCCCGTTCTTTTACCGGGACTCAGGCTGCAACTTACGGCCGGTTATGCTTTATCGCTGCCTCCAGCACATGAAAGGCGAAGGCCAGCTGCTCGGTTGTCACTATGAGCGGCGGGTGCCAGGCGATGCAGTTGCCGCCCGCCAGCTTGAAGGACAAACCTTGCCTGAGGCAATCGTAGAGGATCTTTTCGGCCAGGTCATTGTGTTTTTCTTTGGTAGTCCGGTCTTTTACCAGCTCAAAGGTGATCAACAGCCCGGCAATCCGGCAGTCGCCGATGCACTCATAGCTATCGTATAGCCGGGCGGCGCACTCCGCGGCAAATTCCGAGCGCCGCCGGCACTGTTCTACCAGCTTGTATTCATCAATATAGTCAATCACGGCGCAGACGGCCGCACAGCCCAGCGCCGGTTTCTCATGGGTATAATGGCCGAGTGAGATATCCTGGGCCACATCGTATTTGCTTTTAATAAGGACCGCCGCCTGGGGAATAACGCCGCCGCCCAGGCCTTTGCCCAGCACCAGGATATCCGGTTCAACGGCAAAATGCTGGTGTACGAAGAAAGCGCCGCTCCTGCCCAGGGCAGTGGGGATTTCGTCAAAAATGAGCAGGATGCCGTTTTGGTCGCAGATTTGCCTGAGCCGCTGAAAGTAAGCCGGCGGGGGGATATGGGTGTCGGTGGCCCGGATCGGTTCCAGGAGAATGGCGCCGATATCACCTTCGTTCTGAATGATATACTCGATATAATCCAGGCAGAACCTGGCCACAATCTCCGGACTGGAGCTGCCAACAAGATTCCGGTACGCATTATAGGGGATGGCGCGGATGCAGCCGGGCAGAAGCGGCCCCATATCCTTGCGGAAAACATATTCGCCGCCGACCGATATCGCATCCAGTCCGGCGCCGTGGAACGACTCCCACATGGATAGTACTTTATGCCTGCCGGTAATTTTCCGGGCTGCCTTCAGGGCGATGCCTACCGCCGCGCTGCCGGACGGCGTGAACAAAACCTTAAAATCCCCGGATGTTGTCTTGGCGATCAGGGCCCGGGCCGCCTTGACGGCAATGTCGGCCGTATACCGGCGGGGAATAAACGGCAGCTCTTCCAGCTGCCGCTTCACGGCCGCCAGTACGTCCGGATTCTTATAGCCGACCTGATGCGCGCTGTTGCCATGAAAATCAAGATACCGCTTGTGATTGAGATCCCAGATATAGCAGCCTTCCGCATTGGCGATCCCGTTCAGGCACGGTGTGGACAGCGATTGCCGGACAAAGACGGTTTCATCGGCCTGTAACAGGGCCTGGCCCCGGCCGTCAAGCCCGGCCAGCCAGCTTGTTCTTTGCCGGCTGGCATTGATGTCGCCTTCCCGGTCCAGTTCATTCTTGTGGGCCATAGGGTTTCATGCCTGCTGTGAGCAGCGTGTTAATATGCTCGATCAGCGCCGGCAGCTCGCTCATGGTCTCCAGAACAAAGTGGGCGCCATAGCCGAAAAACGCCTGTCTGGTCTGTTCAAACACCGGCGCTTTATCGGCCAGCAGCGCAAACTCCCGGTGACTCAGTCCCAGCTGGGAACTGCCGGTACAGACGCCGACCGACCAGACGCCGGCCTGCAAGCCTTCCTGGATATCGGCGGCCGTATCGCCCACTTTCACCACCCGCCAGGGCGCGGACAACTTTAAGGTTTCCATATTGCGAAAAATCATATAGGGATAGGGCCGGCCGCAGCCGCCGGTGGCGTCCGGGCTAACCCAGCAATCCGGCTCATAGCCCTGGGCTTTCGCGCCCCGGGTTACAATCGCCATCATATTGTCGGTGTAACCGGTGGTCGAGCCGATTTTTAGCCCTTTGCCCCGGATTGCGGCCACTGTTTGCAGCACTCCGGGCAGCGGCGCGGTAAATTCCGCCAGTGAGCCTAGCAATAGCGGCTCAAATCGGGCGTACAAAGCCTCGATATCCCCGGCCTGAAAGCTTCGTCCGTATTGTTTTTCCCATTCCCGGCCAATCCGCGGCATGGTCAGCATCGCCCGGATATGGTCTTTCTTCAAGAGACCCATGGGCCTCCGCGCTTCCGCCACGGTTACCTCGACGCCGGCGGCCTGGAAGGCCTTCATAAAGGCGCTTACCGGCGCAAAGCAGCCAAAATCGACAGTAGTCCCGGCCCAGTCCAAAATAACGCCCTCAATTATGTTCATGCTGCTCTGCCCTCATATATTCTTCAATGATATCGCCCAGCAGCAAAATATCCTGCCGGTAGATTTCACCGATATTGCCGATGCGGAATGTGTCGGCGTCGGTCAGCTTGCCGGGGTACAGTACAAAACCCCGTTCTTTGACATAGTGGTAAAACCCGTTAAAATCGAAATCGTTGTAAGGAAAAAGAAACGTGGTGATGATGGGCGACTGAAATTCTTCGGCAATGTAGGGCACAAAACCCAGGCCTTTCAGCTTTTCCCGCAAGAGTTTGTTATTTTCCCGGTAGCGCCGGTTCCGGGCGCTGACGCCGCCTTCGGCCGCCAGTTCATCCAGCGCCCGGGAAAAAGCGGCCACCACATGCGTGGGCGATGTATAGCGCCACTTGCCGTCCTTCTCCATGCATTGCCACTGATCATATAAATCAAGGCACAGACTGCGGGCCTGCCCCCGGCAGCTGGCCAGCGCCCCGGTTCTCGCCAGCACAAAGCAAAAGCCCGGCACTCCCTGAATACACTTGTTGGCGCTGCTGATCAGATAATCTATGTTCCAGTCCTGCACCGGGATCTCCATGCCGCCGAAGCTGCTCATCGCGTCGACAAGGAAAGTTTTGCCGTACGCCTTGGCAAGATCGGCCATCTCCTGAAGCGGATTGAGGATGCCGGTTGTCGTTTCACAATGGACCATGGCCACATGCGTAATGGCGGCGTTGGCCTCCAGCAGCTCTCTTACCGCCGCCGGGTCGGCGGGCCGGTCATAGGGCACCCGGCAAACCACATGCCTGAGGCCCAGATACGCGGCCATTGTAACCAGCCGCTCGCCATACGCGCCGTTGGTAATAATCAGACAGGTATCTTCCCGGCCGATACAGGTGGAGAGTACCGCTTCCACCCCGAAACTGCCGCTCCCCTGCAGCAGCACGGCCGTGTAGGCGCCGGGCGGGGCAGCGGCCAGCGCCAGCAGCTGCTGCCGGATTTTCTGGGTGATTTGCTTATAATCGTCATCCCAGGTGCAGCGGTCGAACAGCATGGCCTGTTTCACGCTGTCGGTCGTGGTTAAGGGTCCCGGGGTTAGCAATTTGTAATGTTTCATGGCGTTAACACCTTATTTTCTATTTATTGTTTGGCTGCTTTGAAAAAGTCCTGATGCGCCGCCAGCAGCTCAACCGTCAGCGGCTTGGCGAACACTTTGGGATTGCCGGCCTTATTGAGA
>JAEZQV010000216.1 GCA_023441125.1 Bacillota bacterium | reverse complement strand
GTTTGCTTATGTCCATAAATCGCCTACGGCTTCTTCTTTTCATTCTCTCACTAGGCTTTTTCTACCTATCTTCAAAAAAAAGGGCGTGTCGCTTGCGTTTTTTCAAAAAACGTTTTGCGACACGCCCCTTTACGTTTGGAAAAAATTCCGGTATCATGTTATCATAGTTCATATATTGGAATTAGGATAGGAGAGAAGATGGGTGCCGATATTATTACTAGCAGCTGTACCGATTGCAGTAATCATTATTGATCAATGGTCCAAGCAGTATATTCAGGCTCATATGCTGCCGGGAATGTCGCTACCGGTAATTGACAATGTATTTCATATCACCTATGTATTAAACCCGGGCGCCGCCTTCGGCATTTTGGAAAATCAGCGGATGTTTTTTATTGCCATTGCACTCTTTATGCTGGCCCTGAGTGGTTACTTCCTGTACCGGGTCAATGAAAACTTCCGGCTCATGCGTCTGGGAATTTGTCTGTTGGCCGGCGGGGCCATCGGCAATGTCATTGACCGGGTACAAACCGGCTATGTGGTGGACTTTTTTGATTTTCGCATCTGGCCGGTGTTTAATGTGGCCGATATTGCTATTGTCACCGGTGTCGGCTGCGTAGTTTACAGCCTTGTATTCCTGCCCTTTCCCCAGGAACATAAACCAAACGAATGAAGGATGATGTTGTGGAACAAATGCAAATGAGCGCCGGCTCCCCGGCAGAAATAGAGGCAACCGGCGCTGAACAGGGTATGCGGCTCGATGTTCTCCTAACAGGCCGGTTTACTGAACTATCCCGGTCACATTTACAGAAAATTATCGCCGACGGCCTGGTAACAGTAAACGGCAAGCACGCCAAGGCCAACTATAAAACCCAGGAGAGTGACAGGATCAGCATCACGTTTCCGGCAGCCAAACCGGTCGAAATATGCGCCGAGTCCATTCCCCTTGACATCCTTTACGAAGATGCCGATATTATTGTCATCAATAAGCCACGGGGGATGGTGGTGCATCCGGCGGCAGGCAATTATGCCGGCACCCTGGTCAATGCCCTGCTGGAACATTGCCGCGATTTGTCCGGTATTAACGGTGAAATCCGGCCCGGCATTGTCCATCGCTTGGATAAGGATACTTCCGGCGTCATGGTGGCGGCCAAAAATGACCGGGCCCATCTGAACCTGGCCGCTCAAATCAAAAACCGCACCGCCAGCCGCAAATATCTGGCTATCGTTCACGGCCAGATTGCCGAAGAGCAGGGAATCATCAATGCGCCGATCGGCCGTCATGCTTCCGACCGGAAAAAGATGGCCGTGACTTTTAGTAACAGCAAAGAAGCTATAACCCGGTTCCGCGTCTTGGAACGTTTTATTAATTATACGGTGGTGGAGTGCAAGCTGCAAACAGGCCGAACCCATCAAATCAGGGTCCATATGCAGTACATCGGCCACCCGGTGGTGGGTGATCCCAAATACGGCCCGGAGAAAAAAAGGTTTGCCATTGCCGGTCAGGCCCTGCACTCGGCCGAGCTGTCGCTTACGCATCCCCTAACCGGTAAGGACATGTTGTTTGTTGCGCCCTTGCCGCCCGATATGGCGGATATCCTAAAACAGTTAGAGGCGTTAAAAAGAGAGGAGAAGTAACTATGTCAAGACACGTTAATATGACCGACAAAGCCATCATCATGGATGACCAGGCGATCAAACGGGCGCTTACCCGGGTGGCGCATGAAATTGTCGAGCGCAATAAAGGGGTGGGCGATGTCGTCCTGGTCGGGATCAGAACCCGCGGCGTCCCCCTGGCGCAGCGCATTGCCGGCGAAATAAAACGCATAGAAGGGGTAGACCTGCCTGTCGGGATTCTGGATATTACTTTATACCGCGATGATTTGTCCACTCTGGCTTATCAACCCATTGTCCATGAGACGCAAATTCCCTTTTCCATTAATGACAAAAAAATCGTGCTGGTCGATGACGTTTTATTTACCGGCCGTACCGTCCGCGCCGCCCTGGATGCCCTGATTGATATCGGCCGCCCGGCGTCCATTCAGCTGGCGGTTTTAATTGACCGCGGGCACCGTGAACTGCCGATCAGGGCGGATTATGTGGGCAAAAATGTGCCGACTTCGAGCAAAGAAATCGTCAGCGTTCAGCTGACTTCAACCGATGAGTCCGAACAAGTTGTCATTAAGGAATTTACCGAAGAGTAAGCTAGTACCCAAGGAGGGTCGCAGCCGGTGTTACATAGACGGTATTCTGGTGATCATAAATAACAAACCCGGGCTTTGCGCCGGCAGGTTTACGAACATAGCGGCGTCTGGCATAATCGACAGGCACATTGGCGGACTGGCGGCCTTTGCTAAAATAGGCCGCCAGCTGGGCGGCTTCCACGATGGCCTGGTCGGAAATCTCCCGGGTGCCGCGGCGAATAATGACATGCGATCCCGGCATATCCTTGGCATGGAGCCATAAATCATCCGGCTGGGCCTGTTTGAAAGTAACCCAGTCATTTTGCCGGTTATTTTTACCGATGATAACCTGAAACCCCTCTGTTGTCGTCCCCGACAGAGGCGAAGACTGAACAGCAGGCAAGCGGCGTTTGCCTGCTGTTTTTATATAACCGCCCATAGTCAGTTCCTGCTTGATTTCGTTTACATCCGCACCATTTTCAGCATGCTGCAATGCCACGGCAACACTTTCCAGATAAGCGATACCCTGCCGGCAGTCAGCCAGTTGACCGGCCAAATGCTCTGCGGCGCGTTTGGCCTTATTGTATTTGGCATAGTACTGCTGCGCATTTTCGAGCGGCGACAGCGCCGGGTCAAGGTGAACAACGATCTGTTCCTCCGGTCGCTCACTAAAAATGTCCGGTACCAGCTGCTCCGCACTGCCTGGTGCCAGATTATAGAGGTTTGCCATTAAAATATCGCCGTATTTACGCAGTAAGTCGGCATTTTCCGCCTGGCTGAATTCTGCCTGCAATATGGCTTCTTTGCGCGTCAGTTTGTTTACTTCCGCCGCTACCAGTTTGGCCAGCACATCTTTTTCGGGGAGCGGCAGGCGGCCTTTAAAACTGTCAAAAAAGGCGACAGCGGCGCTCATGGTGGCAAAATGCTGGAAAACGTGCCCGGCCAGATGGCCGGGTTTAAAAGCAGCCAGGGCTACCGGCCGTTCGTTCGCGACCACAACGGTAGGCTCGGTCTGATTGCCGGCAAGTGGTTGGGCAAGGCTTGCCACCGCCTCTGTTAACGCCTGCAAATCGGCGGTGTCAAGGTCCTTGACCGCAATATCCGGGGCAAAACCGGCCCGCCAGGCGATTTCTTTGGCCGTAAGCGGTCCAAGACCAATCCCGGCGGCAATGATCGCCTTCTGCAAAGTCAGGTCCGGCAGGGCAGCGATTTGCCGGGTAAACGCGGCCGGCTCGGCAGCCAGAATGTTGCTCCGGTCCTGCCCGGGAGGATAGACATATTCTTTGCCCGGCAGCACCTGCCGGTGGCGGCTTAACTGAAAACCAACCCGCCTGATGGCATCGGTAATGACATTAGCCTGCGTCAGGATAATGTTGCTGTGTTTGCCCATAATTTCGACGATCAGCCGCTTGGTAACAATAACGCCGCGGTCCCCGCGCACGTCAATATTGATATTTACAATCCGGTCGAGACTATGCTGCTCGATGCTGCCGATCCGCCCATCCTCCAGATGTTTTCTCAGCAGCATGCAGAAACTGGGCGCCACCGCCGGATTTTCCGGCACGTCGTCAGACAGCAGCAATTTAGGACGCTCCGGATTGGCCGAAATATAGAGCCGCAGATTTTCTCCCGGCTGGCGAATCCAAAGCAAAAGCGAGTAGGCATCGGGCTGAAATATTTTATCAATCCGCCCGCCGGTTAGGGCGGCATTAAGCTCACTCACCAGGGGGGCAAGGGATAATCCGTCAATATTCATTATGTACCTCCGTCAGGTTAAGTACCAAGATGTGCCAATAGTATAACACTCCCGGCAATTAACGGTCAAACCCGGTCTAATTCAGCAGCGGCCGGAATAACATGGTTAGTAGGCAAATTTAAAAACGCATGTTAGCGAGGTGGCTGCATGGACAGGGAAAATTGGTATGCGCGTACGCCGGAAGAAGTAATTCAATTTTGGCAGACAAATTTTATTGACGGCTTGTCAACGGCTGAGGTCAAAGCCAGGTTGAATAAATTCGGCTTTAATGAGTTGGCTGAAAAGGAAAAAGTATCCTGGTGGCGGCGGTTTTTGGCCCAGTTTCAGGATTTTATGGTCCTGGTGCTTTTAGGCGCGACCTTAATCTCGGCCGTATTGGGTGAATATGCAGACGCGATAACGATCCTGACCATTGTCCTGATGAATGCAATCCTGGGATTTATCCAGGAATACAGGGCCGAGCAATCCCTGTCAGCCCTCAAAAAATTATCTTCGCCGACTGCCCGGGTGATAAGGAACGCGATAGTGCAGCAAGTCCCGGCCAGGGAACTTGTGCCCGGCGATATTATGCTGCTGGAGGCCGGCGACAAACTGGCCGCCGACGGGCGGCTTGTCGATGTACATAATATGGAGGTCGAGGAAGCGGCATTGACGGGCGAGTCACTGCCTGTCCGCAAAGTGGCTGACCGGAAATACAGCGAGGATGTGCCGCTGGGCGACCGGAAAAATATGGTATACGCCGGTACCAGCATTGTCCGCGGCCGTGGCCGGGCGGTGGTTTGCGCCGCCGGGATGGCGACGGAAGTGGGGAAGATTGCCGGGATGATTCAAATGGCGGCGGAAGAGGCCACACCCCTGGAAAGACGCCTGGAACACCTTGGCAAATGGCTGGTCTGGGGTTGTCTGGCCATCTGTCTGATTGTCGTCATCACCGGCGTAGTCAAGGGTGAATCCCTGTTCTTAATGTGCATGGCCGGCATCAGTCTGGCCGTGGCCGCTATTCCGGAAGGATTGCCGGCTATTGTAACGGTCGCCCTGGCGCTCGGCGTACAACGCATGATAAAACAGCGGGCCATTATCCGGAAATTGCCGGCCGTGGAAACGCTGGGCTGCACCACGGTAATCTGCTCGGATAAGACCGGTACGCTGACGCAAAATGCCATGACCGTCCGGCAAATATTCGTGGAAAATAATCATTATGAAGTTACCGGAACCGGTTATGATATTAAAGGCGGTATTTTGCTTAACCAGCAACCGGTAGATTTAGCTAAGGATAAAGCCCTCGAGCAGTGCCTGGCCATTGGGGTGTTATGCAATAACAGTGTTTTAAAGCAAAATAACATCACCATCACCGGTATCTGGCGCGCCAAGACAGAAACGAACTGGTCCGTTGACGGCGACCCTACCGAAGGCGCTATCATTGTTGCGGCGGCCAAGGCGGATATCTGGCAGGCTGAACTGGAAAAGAAACTGAAACGGGTAGCGGAGAATCCCTTTGAGTCGGAACGCCGCCGGATGTCAGTCGTATATCGTGACGGCAACAATAACAACATTCTTTATTGTAAGGGAGCGCCTGACACCATTTTAGAATTATGCCGCTACTACCACACGGCAGCAGGGCCGACCACGCTTACGGCCGATCATATTAGCAGGATAAACGGCCAGAATGAACAGATGGCCTCCCAGGCACTCCGGGTGCTGGCCGTTGCCTACCGCCGCCTGACGCCGGTCCAGGCCGACAACCTGGATGAAGCGGCAGAAAAGGAACTGGTCTTTGCCGGTCTGATCGGGATGATTGATCCGCCGCGGGAAGAGGTCAAGGCTTCCATTGTCCACTGCCGCGAAGCCGGCATCAAAACGGTGATGATTACCGGCGATCACAAAAATACGGCCATTGCCATTGCCCAGGAACTCAATATTTTCAAGGACGGTCTCCATAAGGCCCTTACCGGCAAAGACCTGGACGCTATGAGCGAAAGTCAGTTGGACTCGATTGTTAACAGTGTCACCGTGTATGCCCGGGTTTCCCCGGCGCACAAACTCAGGATTGTCCGGGCGCTTAAACGCCAGGGGCATATTGTCGCTATGACCGGGGATGGTGTCAATGACGCTCCGGCCATTAAAGAAGCCGACATCGGGGTAGCGATGGGCCTGACCGGCACCGATGTCACCAAAGAAGCCTCGGCCATGGTACTGGCGGACGACAATTTTGCTACCATTGTGGCTGCCGTTGAAGAAGGGCGGGGCATTTACGAAAACATCAGAAAGTTTATCCGCTACCTGTTATCCTGTAATATTGGCGAGGTTCTTACCATGTTTTTGGCCGCCCTGCTGGGTCTGCCCATCCCGCTGATGCCGGTGCAGATCCTGTGGGTTAACCTGGTCACCGACGGCTTGCCGGCCATGGCCCTCGGTATAGATCCCAATGATCCTAACATTATGTGCCGCCCACCGCGCCATCCGGCCGAAAGCGTGTTCTCGCGCGGTTTAATCCGCAAAATTATCGGCCGTGGCATCCAGATTGGCCTTAGCACACTTTTTGTCTTCAGTGTGGTATACTATTTGCAGGATGACTTGGCGCGGGCCCGGACGGCCGCCTTTGCCACGCTGGTATACTGCCAGATGTTTCATGTGTTTGACTGCCGCTCAGAAACAACCACGATCTTTGAACTTAAGTTTACCACCAACAAATACCTGCTGGCAGCGGTTGCTTTCTCGACACTGATGCAGCTTGCGGTTATGTATATACCGTTTTTAAGCTCAATATTTGCCACGGTTCCATTGTCCTTAAGCGACTGGGCACTTATCCTGACAGTGTCCGGCTGGACCCTGATACTTAATGCCGGCAAGCACATCTTCAGACGCCGTCCCGTACGCCGCGCCGTTTTACCGCAAAATAGGTAACGCGAACCACAAGGAGGATTCTTATGCAGTTTTCTAAATGGCATGGATTGGGCAACGATTTTGTAATTATTAATGGCATGAAAGAGCCAGTGACCGATTACCGCCGGCAGGCCTTGGCCGTCTGCAACCGTCATGTTGGCATTGGCGCCGATGGACTCGTTGTTATATTGCCGTCGGCCATCGCCGATTTTAAAATGCGTATTTTTAATTCGGATGGCAGTGAAGCCGATATGTGCGGCAATGCCACCCGTTGCGTGGCCCGCTATCTCTATGAGAACCGGGTTACCGACAAAACAGTCATTACCCTGGATACCCTGGCAGGAATTATTACACCGGAACTCTTATTTGCCGACGGTAAGCTGGTAACCGTCAGGGTCGACATGGGGGAACCCAAGTTTAAACGGGCTGAAATCCCTGCAGCCGGCAATCCTGAGGAACAGGCGGTAAACATCCCCTTCACGGTAGCTGATAAAACCTATCAGATTACTGCTCTGTCGATGGGAAATCCGCACTGCCTTATCTTTGTGGACGATATACACGCCGTGAATCTGCCGCTGATTGGACCTAAAATTGAAACTCACGATTTTTTTCCCCGCAAAACCAATGTTGAATTTTTGCAGATTATTGACCGGCAAACCATTAGAATGCGCGTTTGGGAGCGCGGCGCAGGCATCACTATGGCCTGCGGCACAGGCGCCAGTGCGGCCTTAGTGGCTGCCGTTCTCAATGGCTATACCGACCGCAAGGCGACCGTCAAGCTGGACGGCGGCGACTTGTTTATTGAATGGGCCAGCAATAACCATATTTATAAGTCGGGACCGGCGGTAGAAGTGTTCAGAGGGGAATATCTGCTGTAAAAATAGCCGGCTGCCAATAAGCCGGCTATTTTTAACATACATTTGATTTCAGAAAAAAAGGAATTTTTTGCTGTCAGGTATAATATTTATACGGCAAGGTATTTTGTCATCGGAGGTGTAACCCGTGAAGCTTGTCGCCGGTATTCTCAGCTTCATCCTGTTTCTGTCTGTGCCACTCACAACCGACGCAATCGCTTTGATAAAAAGAGAAGTTATCCTGGACGCACAAGAGTATGGCGTAAAACATAAACAAATGGCGCTCACCGAGTTCCTGCAGCCCTGGCTGGTTTATGAAGAGCATGCTACCATCCTCAATGAAACTACTGAACGCGCCTACCTGTATACTCCCTACCTGCTCCTCGCCAATGATGCCCGTGATAAAGCCAGGGGAAAACAACCCGTTGAGCTTGCCGACAGTGAAAAAATTTTGTCTGACTATGCCGGGTGCCTGGTGTTTAGTATTACCCTTAATGGCAGTACTGAAAATTTTGCCGATGGCATCCAGGTAGCGATCAATCAAGATAAAAAAATAATTAAACCATATCACGCCGTAACCAACCCCCCGGTGAAGACTCCGTCCTTCCCGGGTGAACCACAATTTTCCACTCATTCTTATTTTTATTTCCGTTACCAGGACCTAAACACAACTAAACCGGTTATCCTGGTTGCAACAACGAAAGACAAGTCCGAGCACCGTTTTAACTTTAACTTGCCGAATTTTAAATAATTGCGCTAAGCTAAATGGAGGATATCTCCATTTTTATTTTTAGAAAAAAGGATTTAGGACGAGCAAAGCGAAGTAAAAGTAAAAAACTACGGTTAAAATCGTATTATCAGTCCATAATAACATACGCAAAGGAAGGTGCAGATTTCGTGCTCAAAAGTATGACTGGTTTTGGCCGGGGCGAATACATTGATTCAAGTCATCGTATCATAGTGGAAATTAAAGCTGTCAATCACCGCTACAACGAAATAGTGATTCGCATGCCCAAAAACCTGGGCAGTCTGGAGGATAAAATTCGCCGCAGCATTGCCAATAGTATTCTACGCGGCCGGGTTGATGCCTTTATTACGGTTGACGAATATGGTGAAAAGAGAAGGACGGTAAGGGTTGACAAAGAACTGGCTATCGCTTACCATAATGCAATGAGAGAATTAGCCGGGTTACTGGAACTGCCGGCCACCGACAATATCTACCATGTAGCCAAATATCCCGATGTTCTTAAAGTGGAAGAGATTGCCGAGGATGTGGAGCAGTTGTGGCCGAAACTGGCTGCTGCCATCGAAATTGCCGTCACGAACTTGATGAAGATGCGTGAAACCGAAGGAGACAATATTGAGCTCGACCTCTTGCAGCGTGTGGACAAGCTCTGTACATATCTTGCCGCGGTTGAAGAAAGAGCACCGCAAATTCTTGTCGAGTACCGGGAAAAACTCTTGCAGCGCATGCGGGAGCTATTGGCAGCCGTGGGCGCCGAACCGGATGAGACCAGACTGCTCCAGGAAACGGCTATTTTTGCCGACCGGACTAATTTCACCGAAGAAATCGTCAGGCTCAAGAGCCATTTCGCCCAGTTCCGGTCGACAGTAAAATCACCGGACGCCGTAGGGCGCAAGCTGGACTTTATTGTCCAGGAAATCAACCGGGAAACCAACACCATCGCTTCCAAAGCGAATGACGCCACTATAGCCAATATTGTCGTTGAAATTAAAAGTGAAATTGAGAAGGTCAGAGAGCAAATCCAAAACATAGAGTAGTATAGGATGATAGCGTTTAGAAGCCCTATAAAATTATAGGAGGTGTCTTAATGGACATAAAATTAATTAATATTGGGTTTGGCAATATTGTATCAGCCAACCGTATCATTTCCATAGTCAGTCCGGAATCGGCGCCCATTAAGCGGATAATTCAGGAAGCACGCGACCGCGGCATGCTGATCGATGCTACATACGGCCGCCGGACCCGGGCCGTCATTATTACCGACAGTGATCACGTCATCTTATCGGCCGTACAGCCGGAAACGGTAGCCCACCGGTTAACCAGCAAAGACACAAGTGATGACACTGCCGAATAGGATTGGAGGGAAACAGGCCCATGGCGCAGCAAGGTATTTTAATAGTTATCTCCGGTCCCTCGGGAACCGGTAAAGGCACCATCTGCCGTGAGTTGCTGCGTAGCAATCCTCGCTTAAAATACTCGATATCGGCCACCACCCGTAAGCCCCGGTCAGGCGAAGTTGACGGAGTTAATTATTTATTTGTTGCCACAGAAAAGTTTCAAACCATGGCTCAGAACAATGAATTGTTAGAATGGGCTGAAGTCTATGGCAATTATTACGGGACGCCACGTCAGTACGTGCTGGATCAACTCACCGACGGTTATGATGTCGTATTGGAGATCGATACGCAGGGAGCCATGAAAGTAAAGGAAACCTTCCCTGAAGGCGTCTTTATCTATGTAATTCCGCCCTCGCTGGATGAACTTGCCGACCGGATTTATAAGCGCGGCACAGATAGCCTGGAGTCTATCAAAACCCGTTTAAACTGTGTGCGCGACGAACTCGCTCAGGCCTCAAATTACCACTATGTTGTGGTCAATGATCAAGTCGCCGCTGCAGTGCAAAAAGTTGAAATCATTATTACGGCTGAGAAATTCCGCGCCAAACGCAATGCTGATCTGATTGAGAAGCTGTATAATAGTTGGTCCTAGCCGGATAATGGGTAACATCGCTTTAAAAAATTAGTCAAGGGGAGACGTTATGATTAATCCTTCTTTAGATGTATTAGTGAAAAAAGTGGATAGTAAATATACCCTGGTAGTGCTGGCAGCCAAACGGGCGCGGGAAATCATGGACGGACAGCAGCCGCTGGCTGAGTCCAAGTCCAATAAACCGGTTACCGTCGCCCTGGAAGAAGTAGCGCAAGGCAAAATTACTTATGAACGCACAAAAACAGGTATTAAATAGGAGTCCAATCATGTCTCTAGGTCAAACAATCGTTATGGGCGTTACCGGCGGCATTGCCGCCTACAAAGCAGTGGAAGTAGTCAGCCGCCTTAAAAAGGCAGGTTATACTGTCCATGTCATTATGACCAAATCAGCCACCGAGTTTGTCACACCGCTAACCTTTCGCGAAATGAGCGGTAATCCGGTGGTTACCGATATGTGGGCAGAGCCAAAAACCTGGAATGTGCAACATATTGCGCTGGCCAGCAGCGCTGACCTTTTTCTGATTGTGCCCGCGACGGCCAACATAATTGGTAAAATGGCCAACGGCATTGCCGATGATATGCTCAGCACAACCGTTATGGCCACAACGGCGCCGGTGCTGCTGGCGCCGGCCATGAACACCAACATGTACCTGAATCCTATTACCGGTCAAAATCTGGCTAAATTAGCCGGGCTGGGTTATCACATTATGGAACCTGACGCCGGCCTGCTGGCTTGCGGGGTGGAGGGACCGGGACGCCTGCCCGAACCGGCCGTTATCGTTGAGAAAGTAACCGCCATACTGAATAACGGCAGGCAATTAGCTGGTAAGCGAATCCTGGTCACTGCCGCCGGCACACGTGAGCCCATTGATCCGGTACGTTATATCGGGAACCGTTCCAGCGGCAAAATGGGCTATGCCATAGCCCGGGAGGCCAGCAGCCGGGGTGCTGATGTAATCTTAATCTCCGGCCCTGCAGACTTAGCCGCGCCGCCCGGAGTATCAGTCAAGCGGGTTGAGACAGCCCTGCAAATGCGGGATGCTGTTTTGGCCGAGTTCGCTAGCGTGGATGTGGTTGTCAAAGCTGCCGCTGTGGCCGATTACCGGCCGGAACTGGCGGTGGAACATAAAATTAAAAAAGCCGGTGAGACCTTAACGCTGAACCTGGTTAAAAATCCTGATATTCTGCTGGAATTGGGTCAAAGGAAAAAGCAGCAGCTATTGATCGGCTTTGCTGCAGAGACCCAGGAGCTGCTGCAGCATGCCCGGGAAAAATTGACCAGGAAAAACCTTGACCTGGTTATCGCCAATGACGTAACCCTGCCGGGCGCCGGTTTTAACATTGATACCAACATCGTCAAGCTGATTGACAAAAACGGGCAGGTGGAAGAATTGCCCCAGCTTAGCAAACAGCAGGTTGCCGCCATTATTATAGACAAAATTTGTGCAATGCTGACAAAATCTACTTGATTTTTTTTGGTATCTGTATTAGAATTTTTTTGTTATGAAAATTGCATATGCTATACTCATCAAGAGTTGGTGGAGGGACTGGCCCGATGAAACCGCGGCAACCATTT
>JAEZQV010000206.1 GCA_023441125.1 Bacillota bacterium | reverse complement strand
GCGTTTCAGCTGAATTGGTGCTGGTGTTTTCGGCTTTCCTTTTGGCTATTTGAATGAGGCTGGACAGTTCTACCAGTGCCTGCGATGCTTCCAGCATGGAATTATTGCCGCTATCCGCCTCATTGGACAAATGTTGCATACTGTCGGAAATACCTTCACTGGCGGAAGTCACTTCTTCCGTCGACGCCGCCATCTGCTCGGAAGCTTTGGCCAGTTGTTCCGCAGCAGTCCTGATTTGGGTAATCATGTTGACAAAGCTATTGTGCATGCTTTTCAGTGATGCGCCCAATTCGCCAATTTCATCAGAAGCTTTGACCTCGACGATACTGCGCAGGTCGCCGGCAGCATATTGTTTTGCTATCTCGGTAAGCGCCAGCGTCGGTCGCCGGATCATATTCGTCAGCAGCACGGCCACCGTCAGCCCCAGAATGAGTGCCACAACACTCACGATAATGGAGAATTGGTTTACCCGGTCAGCGCGTTGCTGGCTTTCACTGATAAATGTCTTGGCAAGGTTTACATTATTGTCGGCAATGCTGTCGCACTTAGCGGAAATGGATTGAGCCAGCGGCGCCATCCGTTTGGCAATGGCAGCCAGCATTTTTTCGTACTCTTGCGCCTGAGCAAACTCACCCCGATTTTTAGCGGCATGATAGGTCTTCGCTATTGGTATATACTCTTTCAGTATGACGTCTTTATACTGCGTTGTTTCGTCAATTAGCCCCTGGACTTCCTGCCGTTTTTCGGCCCGGGCCTGAGCCAGTAAATCATTCTCCGATTTTAACAGCTCGTCAAAACTGCCGGCCAGTTGTCCTAAATAAGTTTCATCGCCATAAGCAGCAAAGGCCCGGATTAAAGCCACCGTATTTTTATAGTGTATGTCAATATCATCCGCCAGCGCCATCCGTTCATTGGCTCCGCTGATATTCCGCATATCTTCCTTGACATTTAGCAAATTAACGAAAGAGTTAGCAGTTATGATGAGCATTAATAATAAAATGATGCCAAAGCTTACTGCGAATTTGGCACCAAGTTTTAGTTTAAAATTCAAAAATTATCCACTCCCAACATTCAACTAAAATGCGTCATCGAATAAGTATACCGATGCCGGAGGCATCATCGTTAGCAGTTTTGCTGGCGGAAATCTCCCGGCATAGTTCATTCATACTCCAAAAGGTATGGAGTGGCGCTAAGGGTTGTTCTATTCTTTCATATAAACCGTCAGTCAAAAAGAAAAAGCTGTCGCCGGATTTAAAAGATAACACACACTGGTCATACGATTCATTTTCATTAATGCCCAGAAACAGTCCGGGACTCTTAACTACAGCCGGTCCATTGTCACTTATATAGAAAAATTGATTCACGCCGGCGCAGGCGTAGGTCAAGGTTTTGCACTTAAAATCAAACTCAAAGATTAATGCAGCCGCAAAGCCGCCAGTGCTAAAAAACGGCGCCACTTCATTGTTAATCCAGGCTAGTTTATCATTGATACCTATAGGCTTCTCGACAGCCTGCCGAAAAAGATACTGTAAAATGCCGCCCTGGCTGTTTGCAGCTATGCCATGGCCCATTACATCAATAATAATACCAAACAGCATCTGGCTGTCTTCATCGTATTGTATATCATACAGGTCGCCGCTTAAGCCATTCAGCGGCTGATAAACGGTGCACATACGGAACAAAGCTGTTTCCATATTGCGCGGCAGCCGCCGGCGCTGGATTCTACCCGCAATCTCCAGTTCGCGGCGCATCTTGCCTTCGGCAGCTACGTCCCGTACCAGCGCAGCAATTATATTCCGGCCATGCAAAGCCAGGAAACGGGCACTCACCTCGACTTGAAATATGACCCCGTTTTTCTTTACATGATTTGCGGTAAAAATATGGCCTTTGGTCCCCTGACTAATTGTCATATCGATATTTTCCCACATAGTCTCATGGGCATCATAGCTGATTTCATTAATGGACAGTCCGGACTGCTCGTCCTGACTGTAACCATACAAGGCCAGGCTTTTTTGATTCATGAACAAAATATCGCCTTCTCTGGCATCCACCAGCAGTACAGCATCATTGATCATATCCAACAGTTCAAACCGTTGACAATATTCACACATATCATGCCTAAAACTGTCTACCAGAATACTCATTTTTACTATCTCCCTTGATTATTGCATGGTAAATACCCTGTCCAGCCGGGTCAATTCAAACAGTTCTTTGACAAAACCGGCTGCACCGCTAATAACCAGGCTGCCGTTACTTTGCCGCGTTCTTTTATGTATGGAGACCAGTACGCCAAGTCCGGAGCTGTCTATATAGTCGACTCTAGCCATTTTTATGACAAAATGCTTCTGCCCTTCTTCCATATAGCGAATGAGCTTCTCGCGCAAAATCTCCGCGCCTTCGACATACATACCACCCGCTAAATCAACGATAACCTGGTTATTGACAATACTGCTAGTGATTTGCATTTACTAAACGCCCCCTTATAACATCCTTTTTTTTGTTGTCATGCTGCGATCCCGCTATCTTTTTTATTAAAACGATTTCACTGGGCTGCATAGTGTAGTAATACTGATCAACACATAAGTCGATAATTTCCAGACCGCGTCCGCTTTCCCGCAATTCATCGCTGGTGCGGTTATCGGCCAGGCGGGAAAAACCGCCGCCTTCATCGCGCACAACGATTCTGACCTCACTGGGCGAACTGGTTATTGTCAGGTACACTTTTTTATCCTTATCCTGCTTATTGCCATGTAAAATGGCGTTGTTGACTGCCTCATTGACAGCGACAAACAGTGGCTCGACCCCGCCGGCAAGTACTTGGGTCAAGTTTTGCCGTACTGATTCCCGCAGTTTCGCAAATTCTTCCACTGTAGAAAAACAAAACATAATGTACACCTCACGCACATATTTCGCTCTATGAATTGAAAAAGGGCATGAAACAACAAACAATCTCTGTTGTAAGTCATGCCACCGTTATACGTGATTAGTTTCTAACATTAATTATTAATGAAAAAATCTTAATATCTTGCTGATACTAGTATAACTTTGTAAATAAAAGACTGTCAACCCAACAAAATCATATACTTTGACATTTTACACTTTTTTTTACAGTTATATAATTTATATCGCCATTTTTTTTACAGCAAGTGCCTGCTGCTGCTTACTAAGCTTCGACTCCAAATCAGCCAGCGATTTATGCATGAATTCATGCACCAGGAATTCGGGCTGTACATAATCGACAATTTGTTGAACCGCAGGTGTGGTAAACGGCTGGTGCTCATCGATCTTAAGCACATGGTTCATAATCTCTTCCATAGTATACTCGGCTTTATGCTGTTTGGAATTTTGGCTATAGCGCAAATATTTCCCCGACAGCGACTTATGTAAATGAATTCCCCGGATAGATTGCCGGTAGGGGCCGAGATTCTCTAAGGTTGCCAAAATATATGCCGCCCCGTCGGCCTCGGTCTTTAAGTCCGGATTGGTGTTCATCAGATGGCCGGTATCCAGCATGATCCCGCTATTGCGGTGAACCACATTGTCCAGCAGCAGCGCCGTCAATTCCCTGTCGGTAAGGGTAAGCCCCGGCCACCATAAATTTTCAAATAACAGGGCTGTATCCTCGGGTATCGCCGGCGCTAAGGCGTTGACTACTTCAATCGCAGTCTCAACCACTTCACGACTGGTGGCACTGAACTGCCAACTGAACAATTCCGCCGGCCGCACATGGCTGACATGGAAAACCAGATACTTTACCCCGGCTTCAACAGCCATCCGGATGTTAGCACGGTAAACTGCCAGCCAGTCCTCCCGGGCCGGGCCGCCATAGCAGGCATCAATCTCAGTCTGACTGCCAAACTGCTGCAGCAATGCTTCCTGGTCGCCGCGCCAAAAATCCAGCCACCATGGCCAAAAGCGCAAGTGGCAGCCATGCAGCCACTCCCGCCTATGCAGGCGGGTATCACACGGCCCGCAAAACATCATTTCCAGTCCAGCTAAATTATGTTTTTCCAAGATGGCCTGGAGCCGTTCCGGACTATTGGCGATGAGTTCATTATCGGTAATATAGTTCGATAAATTGACCAGTTGTAACATAACTTGCCCTCACTTACTTATTTTGTATATCTTCACTGCCAGCAGCATATACATGCCATATCTGTCTTGCACATACTTCTATCTTCGCGGCGGGGGGAGAAGTGGCATTGTGATTAGAATGGCTCTTGCCTTTTGGTTATCAGCAATGGCTCTTAAAGCTTGGCTAGCCAGCATTTTTCTCATTATCTGCACGGGTTTGCTTGTATTTCTCCATGTGCAGCTCAATACCTGGCAGGTCGGGTTCTATAACCACCTGCAGCAGCAGAGCCTGCCCGGATTTTACCAATCGCTGGTACAGTTTGCCTCGATTGGTTCTGTTCTTGTTATTGCCTCAGGTTGGCAGACGCATTTCAAAATGCTGTTACAACTCCGCTGGCGGCAGTGGCTGACAACCAGATTTATCTCATTATGGCTACATAACCAGGCATATTTTAACATGCGATTCCAGGTTAAGGCTGTAGATAACCCTGACCAGCGTATTAGCGAAGATATCCGGATTTTTATCAGATATTCGCTTGAGTTAAGCACAGGATTATTACGCCATATGATAACACTTTTCCTATTTTCGACCGTCTTGTGGCGGCTGTCGGGTGAGACAAAACTTTCCGTCTGGACTGTTGATGTGACCATCCCAGGCTACCTGGTGTGGTTTGCCCTTCTCTATTCATTAGTTGGAACCTGGTTAACCATGAAGATTGGTCACCCGCTTATGCTGCAAAATAATGTTAAGCAGAGTAATGAAGCAGATTTCCGTTACGGATTAGTCCGGATAAAAGAACACGCCGAATGTATTGCCCTATACAAAGGAGAACACTGGGAGCAGCGAAATCTGCTAAAAAGTTTTGCAAATATTATTGGAACCTATCTTGCCATGATCAGAACTACCCGGAATATAACCTGGCTATCCACAACCTATTCGCAGTTGTCCACTGTATTTGCCTTTTTGATTGCATCACCCGGATATTTTAGCAACCATTTACAACTCGGCCAATTGTTTGAAATAGCGGGCGCTTACTGGTATGTTCACTCCGCGCTTTCCTATATCATCGAAAGCTTCGGGGAAATTGCCCAGTGGCAAGCTGTAAAAGACCGGCTGGAACAGTTTCATACTCAGCTTACGAAAGCACCACAGCCCAAATTTTCAGGCACCATCTTAACCAGTCATGATAGGCTAATCACAAAAGACATCTCTATAAAATCGCCTGCCGGTCATGTACTAATAAACAAACTTACCATGGAAGTCACTGCAGGCGACAGCCTGCTCATTTCCGGCCCCTCCGGCTGCGGTAAGACTACTTTATTACAAACCCTGGCAGGTATCTGGCCCTGTTTTAGCGGACATATATTTTTTCCGGCTGAAAGCGGTGTTCTGTTTCTTCCGCAAAAACCTTATTTTCCGCTTGGCACACTGCGACAGGCTGTACTGTATCCGGCCAGAAACAACAGCATAACCGGAGAAAAGCTGGCGGAAGTACTGCATATGTGCAAGTTAAGCACCTTGCTCCCGCTCATTGATAGCGAAACCGACTGGACAAAAAATCTTTCGCTTGGTGAACTCCAGCGCCTTTCTATAGCCCGGGTCATCGTGCATCAGCCAAAATGGATCTTCCTGGATGAAACCACTTCCTGTATCGACACGAATATGGAAATAGAAATGTACCAACTGCTTAAGGAAAAATTATCCGCTTCCTCCTTAATCACCATTGGCCATAAAGACACGCTAAAAGCTTACCACAACCGGATACTCGAATTGGATGGTACCGGCGGGTGGCGTTTCGTTGAACTAGGACGCCGGTATGTAAAATGATCCCTTAAAACTCTATGCCCTTTTGCGCCTTTATCCCTTGTTTAAGCGGGTGCTTAATTTCTTTCATTTCAGTTACTAAATCAGCTAAATCGATGATTTCCTGATGTGCCTCACGTCCTGTTAGTACGAGGTGCAGCTTTGCCGGTTTGGCTTTTAGCAGTTCAACCACGTTGTCCACCGGCACCAGGCCAAACTTTATCGCATAGTTGATCTCGTCCAGGATGATCATATCCCAGTTTCCGGACAGCATTTCTTGGGTGGCATCAGTCAGTGCGACCTGAGCCACAGCCTGATGGCCTGCTTTGGCATTGCTGTCAACATTTCGCACAAAGCCTTCCCCCAGCTGGCGGATTACAAAAGCGTCTCCCATTCTGGCAGCAGCCTCAAGTTCACCATACTTCCAGTTTCCTTTAATAAACTGCAGCACCAGCACTTTAAGACCCTGGCCCCAGGCCCGCATGCCCACGCCCAAGGCAGCCGTCGTTTTCCCTTTGCCATGGCCTGTATTTACAATAATTAATCCCTTTGTTTCTGTCATTTAGCAATCTCCTTATCTTCTACAGGTGACTACGCATACGCTGCTTGTTGAAATAAGCCATTTGCCTGGCCTTAAAACAACCAAACTGCAGCTTTGCTGCATCCTCCAGCGGTTTTAGTACGATAAAATAGAACGCTGTTCCAGCTACCGCCGGCTTATTGGCCGGCTGAGAGCTGCCAGCGCCATCATACGGCCAGTTGTCCGGAATATATTGAAGCATGATATTTCCTCCTCTTACATTATACCTTTAAAAATCCGTTCAGCAAACTGAACCGAACTTAAAACTGTTACTTGTGGCCGGTTAATGAGTTTATGATACAATTCGACGGCCTGGCCGCCGGTAAAATCGCGTTCCTCAATGGCCGTATCTTCAATCACAATCAGCTTCCCGGCCGCAAATGCGGCCTCCAGATTAGCCAGATTCTGCTGGCCAAAATGCAGGTTACACAATACAGTGATATCGGCAGCCTGAATTTTGGCCAGGTTTTCCTCATATTGCTCCTGGCTAATGCTGCAAAAGGGCTGGCCAATGATGGCTCTGATGCCAAAGGCTGCCGCCACATCGGCATCGGTATCGCCTTGTTGGAAAACACCGCCGCTCATGGTATAGGCTCTTTCATGCAGCAGCCGCATAATCTGCCCGGCCGAACCGCCGCCGCCAATCACATGGACGATCTCTTGTCCGCCCACGGTGCCGGCAGCCTCATAGGTATGAATATCCAGATTGCCTGTTACTTTATTAATAAAGACCGCGGAGTGCAGGCCATAAGCCTTTGCCAGGTTTTGGGCGGTAATAACATCTCCGGGGGCTCCGTCGGCAACAACCGTTCCATTGGCCAGTAAAATCAGCCGGGAACAAAACTTGGCAGCCAGCCTTATGTCATGGACAATAAGCAGCACCGTTTTGCCTTGTTGGCATATGACCTGACAATAGCGGAATATTTCTTCCTGATATACCAGATCCAGACTGGCGGTGGGCTCATCGAGAAAAATAAGCGGGGTCTCCTGAGCCAGCACCTTGGCTAACAGAATACGCTGACGTTCCCCGCCGGACACTTGCTGCACTGATTTTTCCGCCAAATTTTCAACGCCGGTAAAGGCCATATATTTTCTGGCAATCGCATAGTCTGCGCTTTGTTCATTTTGCCACCATTTTAAATACGGGTAACGGCCCGCCAACACCATCTCCAAGGCGGTAAACCCGAAACCAATATTGATCTCCTGCTGCATGTAGGCAATAATACGCGCCAGTTGCTTATCGCCCATGTTGCCTATCGGCCGGCCAAATACTCTGACATCGCCGGCGGTAATGGCCCCCATATTCCGCAGTCCCCGGAGCAACGTACTTTTGCCGGCGCCGTTCGGGCCAATGATGCCGATAAATTCTCCGGGCATGACCGCAAAAGAAATATCCTGCAAGATGGTTTTATCCCCGAGGGTAACCCCCACATTAGCAACAGACAAAGCAGGCTGAGCGGCTGTAGTCATGCTAACCCGCCTCCTTTCTGCGCTTTACGCAACAGGTATAAAAAGTATGGCGCGCCCAGTAAGGCCGTCATAATGCCGACCCGCACTTCCGCCGGCGGGATTATCAGGCGCCCCAGCGTATCACATACCACCAAAAACAACGCGCCGGCCAGAGCGCAAGCCGGCAAAAGCGTGCGATGTTCCGGGCCGAGCAAGAGGCGCATAATATGCGGGACGATTAAACCCACAAACCCGATTGTGCCGCTAACACACACGGCTGTCGCCGTTGTCACAGCGGCGACAAATAATAACAGCAGACGGAGATAGGCCACCGGCACCCCTACCGAGCGCGCTTCCTGCTCGCCTAAAATCAAAATATTAAGGTGCCTGGCCAACAAAAACAAAATGAGAATACCGAGCAGCACAGGTCCGGCGGCCAGGTAAACATGCTCCCAGCGGCGGTAATCCAGTCCGCCCACCATCCAGAATAAAAATTCCCGCAGCCGGTATTCATTCATAAACGTCAGAATGCCGGAGGTCAAAGCTCCCAGCAGCATACTGACGGCAATGCCAGCCAGCAGCAGCACCATCACCGGAATTTTGCCGTCCCGCATTGTCAGCGCCACCGTCAGCGCCACGGCCAGCAGCGCACCCGCCAAAGCAAAGAACGGCATATAAAAAACACCATAAGCCGTTACCCCTGTGGCAATGGCAATAACCGCCCCCAAAGCTGCACCGCTGGATACTCCGATAATCCCCGGATCGGCCAGTGAGTTGCTAAATACCCCCTGCATCACGGCGCCGGCAACGGCTAAGGCGGCTCCCACCAGAACTCCTACCAGTGTCCTGGGCATCCGGATATGCCAGATAACCGAAAGCTGCTCCTGCGAAATCCCTGTCCCATCTATGCCGGGTAGATGCAACTGTTTGCCAATGATACTCAGCACTGTTGGCGCAGGAACATAAATCTGCCCCCAAACCAGCGAAGCCAAAACGGCTAAAAATAATAGCGCACTCATCCCGGCAAAAAACGAAGTTTTATTGTCAATCCTGCCTGTCATATCCACTTTGTCCTTTTTATGTTAAATTTCACCAACTGCAATAGCAATTAACCGCGCCGCTGGCTTTGGGCAATAAACTGGTTCCACAGACGCTCCGTCATATGGCAGGCGCCCCGCAAGCCGATAAACGGCTGGTCGCCCAGCAGAATTTCATCATAAACAGGCAAGGCGATGTTTTGACAAACCACATCTTTTACCGCCTGTTGCTGCAATATGGCTTTCTCATTGCTGCTGGCCAGCAGTAAGCCGCCCTGCAAAGTTGCCAGCTGCTGCTCGATTAGCTGGCTGTCATCAGAATTCTCAATAAAAGTGTCAATATAGTCCGGTACAGGAT
>JAEZQV010000120.1 GCA_023441125.1 Bacillota bacterium | reverse complement strand
GTACATTATTCCTGCAAATTGGCAAGATTGTGCTGGCATAGTTGGATAAAGTCTTCCATTTGAAACGGCACCAGGAAAAAGCTTAACCCATGACTGGCAAAGTTGCCCTGCTTCAATATCCGCATGGCAACCTCGTATTCCCGTCTGGCCAAAGGGATCTCGGCCCGCAGTTGGTGCATTTCCGCCAGGAAGAAATGGGCCAGCCAGCATTCAGGGCTCACATAAACAGCTTCTTTAAAGCGTTGAATGGCTTCCTCAATTTTTCCGGCAAGTTTGGCAGCCATCCCCAGCAGCAGATAGGCTTCCAGACATAGCGAATCAATCGTCAGCGCAGTCCGGCAAGCTTCTGTGGCCGCCGCCACACTTTGCCGGTTAAGCAGAATGTTGGCTTTTAATGTATACGCGTCAACAAAAAAAGAATCGATGGCTAGAATTCTGTCCAGGCAGGCAATCGCCGCTTCCGCTTGTTTGCGTTTCACCAATTCCAGCGCTTCGGCGAGCATCTGCCGGCACATATCAGCCTTATTATTGCTTGGCGCCGGCCGGTGCCCGTCTGCCGGCGCAATCGGCATTATCCTTTTTTTCACGGTACCCGCCGGCCGGAATTGGGGAACGCGGGGCAATTCCTGCACAGTGTTTCCCTTTATTGGCACGGTTGCTCCCGTACGGAGGGCCGAACCAGCTTGGAAACGCTCGCCTTGCTTTTGGTAATAGAACGCCTCGCCGCTTTTAACCAGCGCCATGAGATTGTTGTTGTGGTATAAGGTCTCCGTACAACTCAGAAACAAGCACCCGCCGGTCTTCAGCAAACCGGCCAGGCGGCGGAATACTTCTTCCCGTTGCGCTTGCGAAAAATATATGGACACATTCCGGTAAAAAACAATATCTGCATCGCCAAGCCACTCAGGATAAACCAGTTCAAATAAATTTAGCGGTTCAAACCGTACTTTTTCTTTGACAAAGCTTTTAACCCGGACCCGGTCTTTGCTGACCGGGTCAAAGTAACCATGCCGGATATCGGCGGGACAGGAACGGAAAGAATACAAACCGTATATACCGGTGTTAGCCTTGCTTATGGCTTCCTTATCCACATCAATGCCAATCACCTCGAAGTCCCACCGGCTGCCCGCACCCGGTAGTTTCAGAGCTGCTATGGCCATGGAGTAGGCTTCTTCCCCCGTTGAGCAGCCGGCGCTCAGTAAACGAATAAAGGGTTTGGAACCGCTTGGGGCCACTAACCGGGGAAGGATCTGTTCCGCCATAATTTCGAAGTGGGACGGCTCCCGGAAAAAATAGGTTTCATGTACGGTCAGCAGATTGATAAGCAGCAATACCTCATCTTCACGCTGCTCCAAAAGTTTTACATACTGGTCGCCGGTAGCAGCCGGGCTTAGCTCAATCCGTCTTTGTACAGCGTCCTGCAGCAATTCCCGGCGCTGATGACGAAACTCCAGCCCGTAACGCTGGTTGATAAACAGGCTTACCGCTTCCAGTTCAGCCGGCAACAATCGCTTTTCCTTGCTTAGCATCCGGCAACCACCTTGGCCAATGTGGCCGGAATATCCCCGGCCGCCACAATAAAGTCGGCTAAGCCGCGTTCAATAACCAGCCTGGGCATATTGTAGATAAGCGATGTTTGTTTATTCTGGGCGATAGTGATTCCCCCGGCCGCTTTAATGGCCTCTATCCCGTTTACCCCGTCCTGTCCCATGCCTGTTAAAATGATGCCTATAGACCGTTCCCGGTAGGCATGGGCCACCGAGGTAAGCAGCTTATCACAGGAAGGATGATAGATATGCCCGGGTGGAGCGGGCGAAAGTTCCACCTTGCCACTGGCATCGACCTGCATATTGTACTCCGGCGGAGCAATTAATACCCTGCCCGGAGTTAACCGTTCCGCCTGCGCTGCCACCCTCACCTCCAGGGGGGTTTTATGTCCGAGCCACTCGGCTAGCGCGCCGGCAAACCCGGCGGAAATATGCTGAGCAACCACAATCGGCACAGGAAAATCACCTGGCAGCCGTGAAAGAATGGTCTCCAGAACCGTTGCCCCGCCTAGTGAAGAAGCAATCGCCACTGCCTGCGTACGGCTATGGGCTGCCTCGCCGGCAAGGCCAATTTGCGGCCGGACCGGCTTGTGGCCATTAATATGCCGGATTACTCTCACTCCGGCTAGTAACTTTATTTTCTTCACAAACTGCCGGCAGTGCGCTAAATCAATACTGGGTTTATCAATTACCTCCAGGGCGCCCCGACTCACTGCCTCATAGGCCAGCCGGGCAGCCCCGTAGGAGGTGACTACCAGTATGGGCGTCGGGTTTTGCTGCATAATGGCTTCAATGGCTTCCAAACCATTCATTACCGGCATCTGGATATCCATAATAATAAGATCCGGCCGCAGCCGTAAAGCCTCCCTTACTCCTTCCTCACCGTTGGCAGCCTCACCGACTACCTGGATTCCCGCTTCCTCAGCCAGCAATCTGAGCATCAGTTCCCGCACAGTGGGGCTGTCGTCAACAATCAGGACCCTGACACAATCACGCCGAGCGTCCATCGTCCCGCCTAACCGCCGGTCCTGTCAGCCTTAGCCGCCTTATTCTCCTTGTCGACCACAGCCTCCAGTTCCTCAGCCAGTTTAGCCATCTCTTTACTTATCACTTTTGTTTGCTGGATCATGGCCGTATTATCATTGGTTCCCTGCTTAATCTGTCTGAGTGCCGTCAGTACCTGCTCGCCGGCCGTTTGCTGCTGCTGAATGGAAAGAACGATTTGACCGACAGCGTCGGTTGTTTGATCGGCGGCATTCTCAATGTCATAAATGATAGCCACTGTACGCTCCGAATAGGCCATGCCCTCTTCAATACCCTTGGTGTTTTTTTCGGAAGCCACTACCTGCCGGCTGACAGCCGCCACAATCTCGTTGATTTTAGTTTCAATCTCTTTGGTCGATTCCATAACACTGTCGGCCAGCCGCCTGATCTCCAGGGCCACCACGCCAAAGCGTTTACCTGCTTCACCGGCGCTGGCGGCCTCTAACGCCGCATTGAAAGCGATCAGCCGGGTCTGGTTGGCAATATTATTAATAAACTCCATAATTTTGTTAACTTCTTTGGACTTGTGCCCTAAAGCAACAATCTCCTGAATATTTACCTGATTATCGCTATAGATTTCTTTCATTTTTTCCATAAGGGCTTCCACTTCGGCCACCCCTTGCCGGGTTCGCTGCAAAGTCTGGGCGGCACTGTCGGCCACCCCCTGACTATGATTGGTAATTAAAATCGCCGAGGAGGAAAACTCCTCCATAGTAGCCGAAATTTCGCTTACCGACGAGGAAAGCTCCAGCGAAAAGCTGGCCTGATTGGTTACCGTCTCATCGATGTCGGCCGCATAGGCATTCACTTTCGTGATTACATTGGCCAGCGGCTGCGTTATGTAGCGGTTAATAAAGTAACCGGCAACGCCGATAATGAGAACAAGCGCGATAGCGGCTATCAGCAGATAGCGCTGAACGGTATTCCATATTTCCTGATGAATAAGGCTATCTTCCCGGGCAACGGCTGCCTCCACATCATCAAGATATACACCGGTTACTACAATCCAGTTCCATTTGCCGATGGCCTTGCCGTAAGACAGCTTGGACTCGGCCTTCGTGGACCCCGGTTTGACCCACATATATTGTACGGTGCCTTCGCCTTTGTCCTTGCATTGTTCGAGCAGTTTCGGCCAGAAGACATTATTGCCGGCGTCCCGTATATTGGCTAAGGCTTGTCCTTCCAGAGACTGATCAATATGCACCGCCATATTGCCATTGGTATTGATGACCAGAAAATAGCCGTCCACACCATAGCGGGCATTGCGCACAAATTGTTTGGCCTCTTCCTCCGGCATGATCATAGCGGCGCTGGCAATGGATTCAACAAGATTTTTCATATTGTCGGTTTTCTGTTTGTAAAGCATTTCCTGGTATTCACGCAGCCGCACCTCGCCCCGCTGCAGCGTAGCGGATACGGATATATAGGACAATACGGCCACCAAACAACACATAAAAAGTGCCATAAGACCAATTATTTTCACCTTAAGACTACTTTTCATTATATTCCCCCCTTATCTAACACGACCCCTGCTTAGCAGCGCCGCTTGCGAGTTGCATAAACAGCTTATTTTTATAAAAATCAAGCAAAATAATCGGCCTGTGCCGGCCTTGCGGCCAAAAGCCCCAGACGCCTTTGCTGCCGGCCGCTGCCAGCAATACATCAGGCAGGCTGCGAATAGCCTGTACCGGAACCGTTACCACCTCGTCCGGCTCATTGATTACTATTGGCAGTTGTAAAACCTGCTTGATAATCAGCTGCTTGGTAGGGGACTCAGCTAAGGCACTAGCCCCTACTAATTGTGCAAACGGTACTGACGGGCCGCAGGCGCCACCGTTTATTAGACAGGCAATCTGATCAATATCGATACCATAACGGCTGTTACCTGCCGCAAGCAGCAATACCTGGATTTCATTCAGTTTCACTTTCATTCCCTCGCTACGACTTTACCTTTTCTAAAATCAAAGCCGCATCCAAAACGGTCACCATTTTATGATCATATTCCAGCTGACTTGACGCAAAGCGCCGGAAACGTTCCTCCAGCGTTGGCAGCAATTCTCCCTTGGAGGAAACCGGCAGCGCTATAACATCCACGATATTATCCACCAGAATGCCGCTGCGTCCGTCCCCCTGCCGGATTATGACACAAAAACCTGCGGCCGGACCCTGCCCGGGTTCATAAATGCCAAGTATCTGCCGCAAATCCAGCACGGCCACCACATCGCCGCGTACATTCATCACCCCGGGAATAAGAGCTGTTGCGCCGGGAATCCAGGTTACTTCCGAAAAGGGCAATATTTCCTTGGCCTGGCTGCCATGAAAAGCGAACAAATACTCCCCGATCTGAAAAATCAATACATGAATCACTGCTTCATCAATTTCCACTATTCTCTCGGCAAGATTGCTGCTGTTTAGCTGCGTAAGAATCATGTCGCTTTTTGTTAATCCTTCCACCCCTGTTTAGCGCTCCTCCCTATAACCGCTGTATTTGTCTATACTATAGCATGGCGGCGTTTTATTTTACCAGAGCTTTTCATGCTAAGCCTGATTGAAAAATTTTCATAAATATACAGTAATAACGCAGACTCAGTCACTGTTGGGCTTAACCCCCCTTTGAAGCTAAGTCTGCGTTACCTGTTTTTGAATATAAGCAATATAAGATGTTAATTATTACTTAACATTTAATTTTATCATAGCATAAAAATCTGGCATTTCAAGACCAAAACAAAAGACTGTTTATTTAAAAATATTTAAACAGGACAGCACGAGGGATACCAGACCACCGGCTATGAGCGGCCCGATAGCGACGCCATGTAAAAAGCACACGCCGACAACCGTACCCATAACCAGGGCGGTTACCATTTCCGGCGACGCATTGATAAACAACAGGCCGTGTCCTGCCGTCCAGGCGACAAAAACGCCGGCACAAAGGGCCAGTACCCCAATCGGTGATTTAAAAGCATGCATTATGTTTTCCAGAGAAATTTTCCCCGTTGCCAACGGAGTCAGAATGGCAATCGTCAGGATGGTAATACCGGCGCTCATACCTTTGCTTTCCAATATGGGAAACCAGGCATTAAGGCCAAGCAGCTTAACAAGCAGCAGGAAGCCGCTAGCCACAGCCACGGACTGATTATTCCCCAATACCGACAGCACCAGCACAACTAATAGTGGTAAGTTAACAAGGGACACACTGCCACCTCCCCAATAAAATCAATCGCTTATATTAATTATGCAAGACTGTCATGATTGGGAATGGAATGTAGTTTTTTCCTGTAAGAAAATATACAGGCTTGCTGAAATGTAAAAACCGCCGGCATTTTATGCGACCGGCGGTTTTCTCGTGCTGAAAAATGACACAAAATGTTTTGGGCAAAACCGGATTTATTAAGAGGTATTTTTTACCAGATAATCGAAGTTCATTGTAAAAATATGGAAGGTGATTGTTTTGATTGTAACCAGGGTGGCACCGGTATTTGCCAGTCAAAAAGCGTATGTGAAAGATAAGTATCTGACCGAGACTCCTGTGGCTAAGAAGAAGACGGCAGCTTCATTTAAAAATTTACTGGACAAGGAGCTCCAGCGGAATGCTCAGATAGATATGAAAGTGTAGCTGTCCAAAGCTACGAGTCAAGTAGCAAGCGAAAATGTCAGACTGAAACACACCCCAGTTGGCGGCAGTAGCGCATCGAACTGGGGAATAGACTATGTAACGAATCGTCCGAAAGAAGTATCACTTTGCCATCATGCTAAAAATCCGGAAACTCACTGCTTTTATTCAGCGCTGCCAGGCTCTTCTTTGCTTCCTCGGAGGATTTGCCAAGAAGTTTGCTTTCCTTGGTCTGCATATGAACAAGCCAGTAATCTCCTGATAATACGATCACCGCTTCTTTTCGGTCATTGCTAAGCCATTTTTGCAAAGCTTCTGCACTAGCCATCGACACGCAAGCACCCCACTTCCCTTTAATATATAGTTCATCGCCAGCGAATGATTCCCTTTAAATTAATGGCTGCCGATAAGCAGCCTATAAATGAGAAATCCAGGAAGATGCCTGGCTGCCAGGCGTCTTTTCTGTTCTGCCCGGGTGTCGCTTCGCATAAGCTGTACCGGGGGATTGTTATGGTATGGGACATCCTGCTGGCCGTAGGCGCCTTACTGGCCGCGCCGGTTGGCACGGTGCTGCTGATCTGGCTGATAGGCCTCGTCGCTGCCGACAGAAGCTATGACAAAGAAAAATGCCGCTTACATCGGTAAGCAGCTTAGAAAGAGGGTTTCTATGTAAAAAAGGTATCTTCATAATACCGCAAAAATACAACGCTGTTGTTAGCATAATATTAAAATATTGTTAAAAGAAAAAAATGGGGCTCCCGTTCTTATCTACTGACAACTGGCACGACAGTTTAAAGGTGCACTGTAGGAGGCAGGTTCCGGGGAACTTGCCTTTTGTATATTTTTCAGGAAAACCCAAGCAGCTCTTCCAACCGCTTAAATGACGCCAATTCCTCTGCGGAGAAAAGCCGTTCAATATCCAAAAGAATGATTGGCCGATTGCCTACTTCCCCGACGCCCCTGACGCAAGACCCCAGACAACTGCAGCCCCGGGCTGACGGTTCAATGCCGGCAGCCGCCAGACATAAGGCCCCCGTTATTTCATCGACGATAATTCCCACTTCCTGTGAGCCGACTTTGACAACTATCACTTTGGGGTTTGCCGGTTTATCGCCCACCAAAC
>JAEZQV010000010.1 GCA_023441125.1 Bacillota bacterium | reverse complement strand
GAATATATTTTGCATTTAAAGTTGAAAGTAAAACCTTCAAAGTCCTCTCCTGACGTCATAATCTCCCTGAAGTATAGTGTTTTCGGGCAAGCTTGTCAAATATCCTCCCAACGCGAATACACCGGCTTATTCACCACCCTCGCCTGCGCCGCATAAAATAGAACAAGGTTAACATGAGGATGGTGAGATGTATGCGGATAATGATGGACGGACGCTACTTGCCCGGCAGTGCCCGCGTCAACCGGGATTTATTAATAACTCTCCGCAATATGGCCAAAGTCCTTAATTGGGGCATCCGCTATGATACTCAACGGGAATTGGTTCTGATAAATACCAAAGATTCGTCAATGCCCCCGCTGCCTGTTAACCAACAGGCCGATGAGAGAATTGAAGACGAGAATGCCCGTCTGGCCGGCAAAGCCATCTGCCTGGACCCCGGTCACGGCGGCAGTGATCCGGGGGCGCTGGGTCCAACAGGAACCTTGGAGAAAGATAATACCTTGGCAATTGCGCTGTTGCTCAAAGAGAAGCTGGAAAGAAACGGAGCTATTGTCATTATGACGCGCGATGGCGATGTTGATGTAGCCCATACAGGTGCAACAGCCAATCAGGAACTTAGTGCCAGAGTAGATGTTGCCAACCAGGCAGAGGCGGATTTATTTATCAGTATCCACAATGACTCTTTTAGCAGTATGACAGCAGCCGGCACCACAACCTTCCATTACGGGAACAAAGAGTCGACGAATCTGGCTAACCTGGTCCAACGCAGTCTGTCCGAAACGTTAGGCACCAAAAACCGCGGGGCCCGTTTTGCCAGTTTTTATGTTCTGCGCTATACAAACATGCCGGCAATACTAATCGAAGTAGCCTTTATTTCCAACCCGGTGGAAGAAATGCTTTTAGCCAGTGTAGACGGACGCGATAATGCCGCCGACAGTATCTGTGAAGGTATTCTGAAATACTTTAAAGTATAGAAAATGTTTTATTGAGGGAATCCTATACCAGGAAATGCCACATTTGTAGCTAATATATTCTATAAGTCAGGTTATTATTTTTTGAAAGGAAAGTGATTACATGTCGCAACCATCTACAGGGCTGCCGGCCCGCGAGGATATTCAAGCGGAATACAAATGGCAAATTGAAGATATTTATACCGCCGAAGAACAATGGCAAGCAGATTTTGCTAAAGTAAAAAGTAAACTGCCTGCCATTGCCGCGTATAAGGATACTCTGTCCAAGTCGGCCGCCACGCTGGCAGCCTGCTTAAAACTGAGGGATGAAATCAATATATTGGCAGGCAAACTTTTCGCCTATGCCCGCTTGCACCGGGATGAAAACACAGCTAGCGCAAAATACCAGGGACTTGTTGGCAAGACAGAAGGCTTACTCGCCGAAGCAAGTGCCGCTACTTCGTTCATTGAACCGGAAATCCTGGCTATGTCCGCGCAAGACCTGGCAGTCTTCCGCAACGAACAAAGCCTCGCCGAATACAGTTTCTATTTTGAGAACTTGTCCCGCTTGAAACAGCATGTCTTATCTCCAGTAGAGGAAGAAATTCTGTCCCGTTCTGCCGAAGCCACGCAAGCTGCTGAAACGATCTTCAACATGCTGGCTCACGCCGATATGAAGTTTCCTGACATAACAGGTGAAGATGGCCAGAATATTGCCCTCAGCGAGGGCCGCTACCGGTCACTGATCATGGCAAACGACCGCCGGGTCCGCAAAGATGCTTTTATGGGTTTATTCGGCACATACAATTCATTCCGTAATACCTTTGCCGCCACTTTGACCGGCAATGTCAAAAAGAACATCTTTTACGCCCGCACCCGTAAATATGCTTCAACCCTGGAGTCTGCCCTTGCTGACGGCAATATACCTGTTAGTGTCTACGATAACCTGATTACTACGATCAATAGCAATCTTGCACCGCTGCACCGTTATATCAGCCTGAAGAAAAAAGCTTTACAGCTTGAAAATATTCACATGTATGACCTGTATACCCCCCTTGCCCGCGAAACGAAGTTCAATATTCCCTACGCCGACGGTCTCCAACTGGTCCGGGACGGGCTTGCGCCGTTAGGCACGGAATACATGGATATTTTAAATAAAGGCCTGACTTCCGGCTGGATTGATGTTTATGAAAATAAAGGCAAGCAGACCGGAGCTTACAGCTGGGGAGTATATGGTGTCCACCCCTTTGTACTGCTGAATTATAATGACCGTCTGGAAGATGTCAGTACCCTGGCCCATGAGATGGGCCATGCTATTCACAGCCACTACAGCCAGGCAACGCAGCCGTATGCCACCTCTCAATATACTATTTTCACCGCCGAGGTGGCTTCAACAACGAATGAGATTCTGCTAAACGACTATTTATTGAAAACAACCACCGACAAACAAAAAAAGCTATATCTGATTAATCAGTATCTGGAAATGGTCAGAGCCACGGTCTATCGTCAAACCATGTTCGCCGAGTTTGAAAGAGCTATCTATGTTCAGGCTGAAGACGGCGAAACGCTCACAGCCGATTTACTGGATGAAATGTGGCACGAACTCAATGTCAAATATTACGGCCCGGGTATAGCAGTGGACACTGAGATTGATATTGAATGGGCCCGGATCCCGCACTTCTATTGGAGCTTCTATGTGTATCAGTATGTTACCGGCTATGCTGCCGCGACTACGCTTGCTGCCAAAATGCTTAGTGAAGGCCAAGACGCACAGCAGCGCTATATTGGCTTTTTACAAAGCGGCGGTTCAGATTATCCTATCAATATACTCAAGAAAGCCGGCGTAGATATGTCAACGCCGCAGCCTGTTGAACTCACACTTAAAAAGTTTTCCAGCAGATTGGATGAACTGGAAAAAATACTATCCAACTCTTGACAATTATATAGCAACGGGGTTATATTGAAGATATGACAAAACATAATTGCTCTCGATGGCTAGCGTCTTCATGTCTTGACCAACCGACCAGCAATTGTTTGAGTCAAACACATTTTACGGAGGTTGGTTAAACATGGAATTTCAAGACAAAGATCTTTCCTGCAAGGAGTGCGGAGCATCCTTCACATTCACTGCATCAGAACAGGCTTTCTATGCTGAGAAGGGTTTCCAGAACGATCCTTCCCGGTGCCCGGAATGCCGCGCAGCCAGAAAACGTCAAAATGGCGGCAATTCTCGTCCGCAGCGCGAAATGTTTGAGGCTACTTGCAGTGCCTGTGGCATTCAGACTCAGGTTCCTTTCCGTCCTACGGCCGGAAAACCGGTATACTGCCGCGAATGCTTCCAAGCTAACAGATAATTATAATTACAATTACTTGCCTTATTAAATTAACAGGCCGGAAACTCCGGCCTGTTTTTATTTTACCCGCTGCCACCCAACGGGAAAGCATGGCCTTGTTAAGTTGTTGTAATATATTTGCCGGCCTTGTAAAAACTAATGTTGACTATTATTATATGCAAGACATGCGAGGATACCATGCCGCTAATTAAGCCTATGCTGGCAAAAACCGGCCAATTGCCTGCCAATCAAGCCGACTATAGCTATGAAATCAAGTGGGACGGCATCAGAATCATTCTTTATCTGGAAGATCAAACATGCAAACTGATTAGCCGCAACCTCAAAGATTTAACCCGTCAATATCCTGAACTGGCTGCGTTGGGCAACAGGCTTAACTCCAGCCATAAGGAAATCATTCTTGATGGCGAAATAGTCGCTTTTGACGCCGGCGGGCTGCCATCCTTTTCCTTACTTCAGCACCGCATGGGACTGACGGATGACCGGCAGATAACCAATATGCTGCAGCAACTTCCTGTCACTTATATCATATTTGATATTCTATCACTGGACGGCCAGCTCTTGCTGGAAAAAAGCTATACTGCGAGACGGGCCATTTTGGAAGACTTAGCCCTGGAAGGTTCCCATTGGCAAACGCCTGCTTACCAAACAGGCGACGGCCAAACTATCTTGACAGCCAGCCGCAAACTGGGACTGGAGGGTATTGTTGCCAAACAGCTGGGCAGTCCTTATCAAGCCGGTAAGCGTACCGGCGCCTGGTTAAAAATCAAAAACCAGCGCCGCCAGGAATTGCTCATCGGCGGCTGGGTCCCAGGCCAGGGAAAGCGGCAAGGAATGCTTGGAGCGCTCCTGGTCGGCTGTTATGATAGTACGCCAGAGGAGGCTGCGGCCCGCGGTGTTCCCCAGCGATTATTATATGCCGGCAAAGCCGGAACAGGATTTTCTCAGGCTACACTGCTAACGTTGGCTAAATTACTGGCACCACTGCACCGGGATACCAGCCCCTTTGACCAGGACCTGCCTGTAAGGAACGCCCGTTTTGTCAAGCCGATGCTAGTGGGTGAATTTGAATTTACCGAGTGGACCCCGAATCACACGCTGCGGCATCCTTCCTTTAAAGGATTAAGAGATGATAAAGACCCCCGTCAGGTAATCCGCGAAGACTAATTCCGGAGGTGATAGCTGTGCCCCGTCCGATGTGGAGCGGCTCGATTAGCTTTGGCCTGGTAAACATTCCTGTCAAATTGTATAATGCCGTAAAAAAGAAGGCCATTCATTTCAACCAGTTGCGCAAATCCGACGGCTGCCGCATACGCTTAAAGAAAATCTGTCCGGCAGACGGAGCTGAGGTTACGGCCGAAAACATTGTCAAAGGCTATGAAATTTCTCCCGACCAGTATGTCGTGGTAACCAGTGAAGAACTTGAAGCCATTCAGCCTAAAAACGCCCGTACGATCGACATTGAAGATTTCGTCAGACTGGATCAGATCGACCCCCTCTATTATGATAGCTGTTATTATCTAACGCCCGATAAAGGGGCCGGCAAAGCCTATTCCCTGCTGCTCACAGCCATGCGCAATACCGGCAAGGTCGCTATTGCCCGGGTCGTCATGCGCAATAAAGAATATCTTACTGCCCTCCGGCCGGTTGGCAAGGCACTGGCATTGTCTACCATGCATTTTGCGGACGAAGTGCTGGCTGCTGACCAACTGGAGGAATTGCCAGCCGATGTTCCTGAACCGCAAACAAAGGAACTGGCTATGGCCGAACAACTGATCGAATCTTTGTCAACAGAGTTTGATCCGGCCAAGTATCACGACGAGTATCACCAGCAAGTCATAAATATGCTTGAGAAAAAGGCGGAAGGCCAAACTACCATCAGTCAGCCTGAGGTTAAAGAGGGCGGTAAAGTCATTGATCTAATGGCAGCACTCGAGGCCAGTATCTCGGCGATTAAGACCAAAAACGGCAGCGTTAAGAATAAGAAAGACACCAAGGCGGGCAAACCGGCAGTTCCCGCCAGGAGGAAAACCGCAAGTGCCCAATGATAGTACAAATAAAACTACTAAAACTACTGTTGATATAGCCGGACGTAAACTTAAAATTGGCAATCTGGACAAAGTGTTTTATCCGGCCACCGGGTTCACCAAAGGGCAAATGCTGGACTATTACATCCGTATCGCGCCCGTTCTCCTCCCGCATCTTGCCAATCGTCCGCTTACCATGAAACGGTATCCAAACGGAGCTGACGGCAAATTCTTCTACCAAAAGGAATGTCCGGCCCATCGCCCGGATTGGGTACAAACTATCCCGGTATGGAGCGGCAGCAATAATCGCAATATCAATTTCTGCAATGCGGCTGATTTGCCCACACTGGTGTGGGCCGCCAATCTTGCGGCTCTGGAACTGCATACCTCGCTATCGCGGGCACCCAGGGTAACGCAGCCGTCTGTACTGGTTTTTGATCTCGATCCGGGTCTGCCGGCTACCATTATTGATTGCGCCCAGGTAAGCCTGCTGTTAAAAAGTTTTTTTGACAAGCATAAGCTGCAGAGCTTTCCCAAAACTTCAGGGTCCAAAGGCCTCCAACTCTATGTACCGCTGAACAGACCGGTAAATTACGAAACTACCAAGAATTTTGCCCGGATTCTGGCTACCCGCTTTCAGGAAAAATATCCTGACCGGATTATTGCCAATATGAAAAAGTCACTCCGCACCGGTAAAGTCTTTATTGACTGGAGCCAGAATGATGAACATAAAACAACTGTATGTGTTTATTCGCTGCGCGCCAAAGAACAGCCTACCGTTTCCACGCCGGTCACCTGGGAGGAAGTTGTGCAGGCGGTCGATGGAAAAGATCCCGGTTTGTTAGCTTTTGAAGCTTCGCAAGTTTTAGAGCGAGTCACCCAAATGGGCGATCTTTTTTCGCCGCTGCTTAGTCTTTCCCAAACGTTACCTACGCTTGCGTGACATAGCAGGAGCCGCCGTCTGCCGACGGCGGCTCCTTACGCCTTATTAAGCTCTTGGTCCGGCGGAAACAATGGCCGCCGGCATACTCTGGGTGAAATTGCTGAAATTTTTTATAAACAGGCCGGCCAGTTCTTTGGCCTTCGCATCGTAAGCCGCTTTGTCAGCCCAGGTAGTGCGGGGTGTAAGAATTTCAGCCGGTACGCCCGGACAGCTTGCCGGCACATAGATATTAAATACCGGATCAAGTTGATAGGGCACTTGTTCCAGTTGCCCTTCAATCGCAGCGGTGACCATAGCCCGCGTATAGCTTAATTTCATCCGGCTGCCAATTCCATAAGGACCGCCTGACCAACCGGTGTTAATCAGAAATACCTGCGTACCAAAACGCTTAAGCTTGTCCCCTAAAAGCTGTGCATACTTTAATGGTGACAACGGCAGGAAGGGTGCGCCGAAACAGGCTGAAAAAGTTGCCTGCGGCTCGGTAATGCCGCGCTCGGTGCCGGCCAGTTTGCTGGTGTAGCCTGACAGGAAATGATACATTGCCTGTTCGGTATTTAGCCTGGCAATCGGCGGCAATACACCGAAGGCGTCGGCGGTTAAAAACACAAGCGTCTGCGGATGTCCGGCCACGCCCGGAATCAAGGCATTCGGTATAAACTCGACCGGATAAGCGACCCTGGTATTTTCAGTAATCGCACCGTCGGCGAAATCGGGTATTCTTGTTGTTGCGTCAATAGCGACATTTTCCAGGACTGCGCCAAAACGGATGGCTTCCCAGATCTGTGGTTCGGTCTCATGTTTAAGACCGATGCATTTGGCATAACAACCGCCTTCGATATTAAAAATGCCGGCATCGCTCCAGCCGTGTTCATCATCACCAAGCAAACGGCGGTTAGGATCAGCGGATAAAGTAGTTTTGCCGGTCCCGCTCAAACCAAAAAACAAGGCAGTATCCCCACTGGCGCCGACATTGGCGGAGCAGTGCATTGATAAAATGTTTTTCGCCGGCAGGATATAATTCATTACAGTAAATATCGACTTTTTCATTTCGCCCGCATAGTGGGTGCCGCCGATTAACACCAGTCTTTGTTCAAAATTCAGGATAATAAACGCTTCGGAATTTGTGCCGTCAATTGCCGGATCTGCCTTGAAACCCGGCAGGCATATTACTTTATAATCAGAAGCTGAACCAGCATTTATCGTCTCCGGACAAAGAAAGAGCTGCTGGACAAATAAATTCTGCCAGGCATACTCATTAGTAAATTCCACGCCAATGCGGTAGCCGGGATCTGCTCCGGCAAAGCCATTAAAAACGAACAACTCCCGGTTTTGCATATAGGCTAGCATCCGGTTATGCAACTGCGTGAATCGCTCGGCAGAATATGGTCTGTTATTGCTCCAGTCTATTATATTATGAACGGCCGGTGAATCGACTACAAACTTGTCGTTGGGCGAACGGCCGGTGTATTTTCCCGTCGTAACCTGCAGCGCGCCACTGCCGGTTAACTGACCCTCACCTCGTTTAACAGCAGCTTCAACCAATTGTGCCGGACTCAAGTTACAATATACCTTTCCCGTCATATCCCGATACCCCTTTCCGTTTGCTTATAAGTATTTAATCCGCACTTCA